>NZ_JBJDRK010000033.1:0-56840 GCF_044987405.1 Microbacterium sp. ZW T2_14
GCCCACAACCCCGCCCCGGCGGCGTTCTCCTGGCGAGACCTCAACGGGAACGGCGTGCTCGATCCGTACGAAGACCGTCGCCTCGATCCGGTGGCACGGACGGCGGACCTCCTCGGCCGTCTCTCGATCGAGGAGAAGGTGGGGCTGATGTTCCATACGGTCATCGAGAGCGGACCGAACGGGACGCTCCTGGATGCGCCGGGTGCACTGAGCAAGTCCTCGACGCGCAGTGTCGTACTGCAGAAGCACCTCAGCCACTTCAACGTCCATGCCCTGGGGTCGGGTCGGGATGCCGCGCGGTGGGCGAACGAGCTGCAGCGGCTCGCGGAGCAGACACCCCACGGCATCCCGGTCACGATCAGCACCGACCCGCGTCACGCGTTCATCGAGAATGCCGGGACGTCGTTCACCGCCGGCGCCTTCTCCCAGTGGCCGGAGCCGCTCGGACTTGCCGGACTGGACGATGACGACATCCGGGCATTCGCCGACATCGCACGCCAGGAGTACCTCGCGGTCGGCATCAGGATGGCGCTGCATCCGCAGGTCGATCTCGCCAGCGAGCCGCGTTGGGGTCGGCAGCTGCACACGTTCGGCGCGGACCCGGAACGGACCATTCGCGCGCTCACCGCCTACATCGAGGGGTTCCAGGGGCCCGAGATCGGTGCGTCGTCAGTAGCCTGCGTGACCAAGCACTTCCCCGGAGCGGGCCCGCAGCAGGACGGTGAGGACGCCCACTTCCCCTACGGAAGGGAGCAGGTCTATCCCGGCGGCGCGTTCGACCTCCACCTCGCGCCCTTCCGCGCGGCCGTCGCGTGCGGCACCGCGGGGATGATGCCGTATTACGGCATGCCGGTCGGTCTCGAGCTCGACGGCGAGGCGGTGCCGCCCGTGGGCTTCGGGTACAACCGCCGCATCGTCACCGATCTGCTCCGCGAGCAGCTCGGCTTCGAGGGCCTGGTGGTGACGGACTGGGAGCTGGTCAACGACAACGTCGCGCACGGGCAGGTGCTTCCGGCCAAGGCTTGGGGCGTCGAGCACCTGACTCCGTCGGAGCGGATGCTGGCCATCCTGGACGCCGGGTGCGACCAGTTCGGCGGCGAGGAATGCGTCGACGTCCTGTGCGAGCTCGTCTGCGACGGTCGCGTACCGGAGTCGCGGATCGACGAGTCCGCCCGCCGGATCCTCGAGCTCAAGTTCCGTCTCGGGCTCTTCGACGATCCCTTCGTCGACGAAGACGAGGCCGAGCGGATCGTCGGCAACGCCGGCTTCCGCGCGCTCGGATTCCGCGCACAGGCCGAATCGCTCGCCGTCCTTCAGGACGACCGACGGATGCTGCCGCTCCAGGCGGACGCGCGCATCTACGTCGAGGGGCTGTCGCACGCGGCGGCCGCCGCGCTCGGAACCGTCGTCGATCATCCGGCCGAGGCCGACCTCGCGGTGGTCCGCCTCGCGGCCCCATACGAGCCGCGCGACGACCTGCTGTTCGAATCGCTGTTCCATCAAGGGTCGCTGGAGTTCCGCCCGGGACTGGTCGCGCGACTGGCCGCCATCGGCGCCGAGGTGCCCCTGCTGATCGATGTGTCGCTGGAGCGCCCGGCGATCCTTGAGCCTCTGGCCCGGATCGCGTCCGTGCTCACGGCGAGCTTCGGCACCGGCGACGAGGCGTTCGTCGCGGCGCTCACCGGCGTCATCCACCCTCGGGGCAGCCTGCCGTTCGAGATTCCGCGCTCGATGGAGGCGGTGCGTCGATCGCGAGAGGACGTGCCCCACGACACCGTGGACCCGCTGTTCGCGTTCGGCCACCGGGTCATCGTGCCCGCTGCGGTCAGGCCATGAGGCGGGGCGGGTGGCGGACGGAGCCGGAGCGCGTCGCTGAGCGGCTCGACCGGCTGGTCGGCGAGTCGTTGTCGGCGGCCGTCCACACGCGGACGGCGCCGCTCGAGCTTCTCGGGTGGGAGGTGCCGGGCGAGCCCGTCCCGTTCGCGGACGCCGCGCGACAGCGGTACACCCCGTTCGCGGTCGGCGCCCCGTGGGGGCGGCCCTGGAGCACCCTGTGGCTGCGTGTGCGGGGCGCCGTGCCGGCGGAATGGCAGGTGGACGCCCGCCATCGCCCCGAGATCGTCGTCGACCTGGGTTTCGACGGGCTCATGCCCGGGTTCCAGGCGGAAGGTCTCGCCTTCCGGCCGGACGGCACCGTCGTGAAGGCTGTGTCGCCCCGGAACTCGCACTTGCCGGTCGTGGGCGCAGAGATCGACTACTTCCTCGAGCTCGCTGGAAATCCGGGCATCCCGCCGGAATCGCACTGGCGGCCGACGCCCCTCGGCGACAGGGCGACGGCCGGCCTCGAACCGCTGTACCGGCTGCGGCGGCTGGAGATCGCGCTCGTCGACGTCGTCGCGTGGGAGCTCCTGCAGGACATCGAGGTGGTCCGCGGGCTGGCCGCGCAGCTGCCACCGGATGGACCGCGCGCGCTCCAGCTGTGGAGCGCACTCGACCGCATGATGGACGAGGTCGATCCAGACGACGTGGGCGCGACCGCGCTCGCTGCGCGCCGCGCCCTCGCGCCGGCCCTGGCGGCACCGGCCGCGTCCAGCGCCCACACGGTGCTCGCGACCGGTCACGCCCACATCGACACCGCATGGCTGTGGCCGGTGCGCGAGACCGTCCGCAAATGCGCCAGGACCTTCTCTAACGCCCTCGCGCTGATGGACGAGCATCCCGATTTCCGCTTCGCGTGCTCCTCGGCGCAGCAGCTCGCGTGGGTCAAGGAGTCGTACCCGGACCTCTTCGCTCGCATTCGCGAGAAGGTCGCGTCGGGGCAGTTCGTCCCGGTCGGCAGCCAGTGGGTCGAGCCCGACACGAACATGCCGGGAGGCGAAGCCACGGTACGCCAGCTCGTGTACGGCAAGCGGTTCTTCCTCGAGGAGTTCGGCGTCGAGACACGTGAGGTGTGGCTGCCCGACACGTTCGGCTACTCGGCAGCGCTCCCGCAGATCATGAAGCTCGCCGGAGTCGACTGGTTCATGACGCAGAAGATCTCGTGGAACCAGACCAACGCCATGCCGCACCACACCCTCGCCTGGGAGGGCATCGACGGCACGCGGATCTTCGCGCACTTCCCGCCGATCGAGACCTACAACGCCGAGCTGTCCGCGGCGGAACTGGCACACGCCGAGCGCACGTACCGCGATCACGACGCGGGCACGATCTCGCTCGCACCGTTCGGCTGGGGCGACGGCGGCGGTGGGCCGACGCGCGAGATGCTCGCCGCTGCCCGCCGTCAGGCGAATCTCGAGGGGTCGCCCCGGGTGCGTCTGGGGAGCCCCGGCGACTTCTACACCGCTGCCGTCCAGGAGGCAGACGAGCTCCCGGTCTGGCGGGGCGAGATGTACCTCGAGCTCCACCGCGGCACGCTGACCAGTCAGTTGCGCACCAAGCAGGGCAACCGCCGATGCGAGGAGCTGCTGCACGAGGCGGAGCTCTGGGCGACCACCGCCGCCCTTCATTCGGGGGCCGCGTATCCCTACGACGCGCTCGATCGCCTCTGGAAGCGGGTGCTGATGCTGCAGTTCCACGACATCCTGCCCGGCAGCTCCATCTCGTGGGTGCATCGTGAGGCCGAGGCCGACCACGCAGCCATCGGAAGGGAGCTGGAGGGCATCGTCGTGGCGAGCCTCGATGCTCTCGGCGTCGCCGGCCAGGATGAGCCCCTGCTGTACGCGAATGCCGCTGCCGTGCGGTTGGCCGGAGTGCCCCCGCACGCGGTCGCCGCATCACCTCGGGCGGAAGGGGCGGCACGGTTCGAGGAGACCGCCGACGGGTGGGTGCTCACGAACGGCGTCGTACGGGCGGCCGTCGACCGGCGCGGACTGCTGGTGTCGCTGCAGGGACCGGACGGACGCGAAGCGATCCCGGCCGGCGAGGCGGCCGGACTGCTCCGGCTGCACCGGGACGCGCCCGGAAAGTGGGACGCCTGGGACATCGAGCGGCATGACCTCGGTCACGCCGTCGACCTCGCGGAGCTCGAGAACCTCAGCGTCGTCGTGGAGGACGGCGTGGCCGTGGTGCGATGTGTCCGGCGTTTCGGTTCGTCGTCCGTCACACAGGAGCTGACGCTGATGCCCGGACGGGCGGCCGTCGACATCACCCTCGACGTCGACTGGCAGCACCATGGGCGTCTGCTGAAGCTGATGTTCCCGCTGGACGTGCACGCCGAGGAGACGCGCACCGAGACGCAGTTCGGCCACCTTGCGCGCCCCACGCACGTGAACACCTCGTGGGATGCGGCGCGGTTCGAGGTGTCCGGACAGCGCTGGATCCACGTCGGCGAGGCGGGCTACGGTGTCGCCATCGCGAACGATTCCACCTACGGGCACTCCGTGGAGCGGTGTACGCGACCGGACGGCGGGACGAGGACGACGATCGGGATGTCGGTCATCCGAGGCCCCCGCTTCCCCGATCCCGATGCCGACCGCGGGAGGCATCGCGTCCGATTCTCGATGCGCCCGGCGGCCAGTATCGCCGATGCGCGTGAGGAGGCGCTGCGTCTCGCCCATCCGCTGCGTCCGGTGCGGTCGTCGCGCCCCATCCCGGCGCTCATCACCTCCACCGACCCGCACGTTCTCGTCGAGACGGTGAAGCTCGCCGATGATCGCAGCGGGGACGTCGTGGTGCGTCTCTACGAGGCATCCGGCGGTCGACGGCGAACGACGCTCCGCGCTTCGTTCCCTGTTGCCGCTGTCCAGCGCACCGACGTCCTGGAGCGCCCGCTCGAGACCCCGCACGATGCTCAGGGCGAGGAGGCCGACCCCTCGTCCGTCGCACTCGAACTCCGGTCCTTCGAGATCGTCACGCTGCGGTATCGGGTCGCCCGGATCCGATGAGCGCCTGCGCGAGGAACGCCCGGGCATCCGCCTGCATCTCGGCGGTGAACTCGTGCCCGGCGTCGTGCCAGGCGCCGGTGTAGCGGGCACCGAGCAGCGTGCGAAGGCGGGCGTCGGCATCCGTCATCCCCTGCGGAGGGAAGAGCTCGTCGTGCCGCCCGTACTGCACGAGCAGCCGGCGACCGAGGGCGGCGACGTCGGGAAGGTCGAAGCGAGCGGCGAGGCCCGGGCTGTGCAGCAGCCACGAGTGGGTGTCGAGGTAGTCGGGCACCAGCGAGGCCGCCGTCGCCATCATGCCGGAGACGACGGATGCCGCGACCCGACCGTCGAGCGCGGTCGCGAACAGCGCCCGCCCGCCGCCGCCCGAGAAGCCGACGGCACCGAGGCGTGCGGCGTCGACGCCCGGCCAGTTCGCCAGCACGTCGAGCGCGGCCAGGTCGTCGGTGGCGACGGCGCCGGCGAACGTGGTCCCCAACGCGCCCGCCGCCTTCGCGATGCCGTACTCGTGCAGCGACGAGAGCTCATCGAAGCGCTCGTCGGCCGAAAGTGTCTCATCGCGCTCGCGGTGCAGGGCGTCGAGGGCCGCGCCGAGCCGCGCGAGCACCGCCGGCGGCGCCGAGAGATCGAAGGCGCGACTGGCCCACGAGAACGCATCGGGCACCAGGACCACGAAGCCGTCGCGGGCAAGATCGTTCGCAGGCGTCCGACCGCCGTAGCAGCGGGCGCGGAGGCGGGCCGCCGACGGATGAGGCGCGCGTCCCGCGTCGACGAGCTGCTCGGCGCCGGTCGACCGGACGCCGCCGTGGGCGTGCAGCGCGAGCACCCCGGGAAGATCGCCGGCGCCGGCGGCGCGCTCGGCGGGCTCCAGCAGGTAGGCCCGTGTGCGTGGACCGAAGCCGAGAGACCACGTCAGCTCGCGACCCTGCACACCGTCGACGACCCACTCACGCTCGATGCGCACGTCGACGGCGGTCGCGGCGCGGACGCCCAGCACCGCGACCAGGGCATGGCGGTCGGCGTCGCCGCCGGCATCCGGTGACAGGGTCGCGTCACTCGCGGCCGCGACCGCTCGCCCGTCGCGATCACGCGGCACGAGCGGCGGAGCGCTCGCCAGGTACGCCGGCCAGTCGGCGTACCCCGCGAGCGCTCCGGTGCTCATCGCGGCGCGTTCAGCTCGCGACGCGCGCGCGGAGGTGCGGCGAGACGGATGCCGCGAACCCGGCGGCCGTGCGCTGCACGGCGAGGAGCGGGTCGGTGGCCCAGATCTCCTCGTTGAAGATCTCGACCTCGATGTCGCGGTCGTACCCCGTGGCCTCCACCGCGGCGGTGAGCGAGGCGAGGTCGATGACGCCGTCGCCGGGGTAGTGGCGGCTCAGCAGCACGTCGGCCGGCAGCGGGGTCTTCCAGTCGCACACCTGGTACGTGGCGATGCGGCCCTCACGACCGGCGCGCGCGATGGAGGACAGCACGTCGGGGTCCCACCAGATGTGGAACGTGTCGACGGTGGCGCCGACGACGGCCGGGTCGAAGTCGGCGGCGATGTCGAGAGCCTGCCCGAGCGTCGAGACCACGCAGCGGTCGGACGCGTACATCGGGTGCAGCGGCTCGATGGCGAGCGTCACACCGGCGGCCGCGGCATCGGGAACCAGCTCGCCGATCGCATCGCGCACCCGCTCGCGGGCGCCCACCAGGTCGCGCGACCCTTCGGGGAGGCCCCCGGCGACGAGCACGAGGATCGCAGTCGAGCCCTGGGCGCCGGCGGCGGCGAGCGTCGCGGCCTCCTCGATCGCGATGCGGTTGTCGTCGATCGATGCCCGGCGGGCCGGCCCCTCGGGCATCGTGAAGAAACCCGAGCGGCAGTGCGTGGTGAAGCGCAGGCCCGAGTCGGTGAGCATGGACGCCGCAGTGGCGAGGCCGACCTCCTGCACCGGCTCGCGCCACAGGCCGATGGCCTCGACGCCCGCCTCGGCGGTCACCCGCAGCGCGGTCGCGAGGTCGGCGTACTTGATGGTCGCCTGGTTGATCGACAGGCGGGGGTCGACAGCGGTCACCGTGCGGTCCCTTCTTCCAGGTCCAGATTCCGCGACACGGATGCCTCGGCGGCGGTCATGCGATCACCCCGGGTACGTCGATGCCGTTGTGGCGGAGCATCCCGTGCCAGCGGATCGCGGCGAGCTCGGGCTGCTCGAGCGCGAGGGACGCGTTCGCGAGCTCGACGATGCGCGAGAGGTGCGGGAGGCTCCGGGCCGAATGCAGGCCGCCGACCATCTGGAACGCGGACTGGTGCCCGTTGAGCCACGACAGGAAGGCGACACCGGTCTTGTAGTAGAACGTCGGCGCGGCGAAGACCTGGCGGCTGAGCTCCTCGGTCGGGCCGAGGATCTCGAGGTACCGTGCCGGGTCGCCGGCGTCGAGCGCCTGGATGGCGGCCGAGGCGACCGGCGTGATCGCGGCGAAGGCGCCGAGCAGCGCGTCGGAGTGCTGGCGCGAGCTGTTCGGGTCGCGCTCCGGCTGCGTCGCGTCGGGAACGTCGGCGCCGCCGATCAGCCCGACGTAGTTGAAGTCGTCGCCGGTGAACATGCGCACGCCCTCAGGAAGGCGCTCGCGCACCGAGACCTCCGACGCGGCATCCAGCAGGCTCATCTTGACGCCCGCGACCTTGTCGACGTTCTCCTCGATGATCTCGAGGAGCACCGCCGAGGCCTCGCGCCAGTCGGGCGAGCCGAAGTAGCCCTCGAGCGACGGGTCGAAAGCGGTGCCGAGCCAGTGCAGCACGACCGGGGTCGTGGCGGAGGCGAGCACCTCGCGGTAGACCCGGCGGTAGTCGTCGGCCGACTCCGCGGCGCGGGCGAGATGCCGCGATGCCATGAGCACCGGCCCCGCCCCCTGCTCCTCGGTGAAGTGCAGCTGCTCCTTGTAGGCGTCGATGACCTCGTCGACCGAGATGCGCTCCGCCTCGACGTGGTCGGTGTTGACGCCGACGACGACCGACCCGCCCTCTTCGCGGGCGACCTGCGCCGAGCGGGCGATGAGCTCGCGCGTCGCGGCCGCGTCGAGACCCATGTTGCGCTGGGCCGTGTCCATGGCGTCGGCGACGCCGAGTCCCCACGAGTACACGGCGCGGCGGAAGTCGAGCGTGGCGTCCCAGTCGACCTCAGCCGGTCGGCCCGGGGTGTTGTCGGCCCAGGTCTGCGGCACGACGTGCGCGGCGGCGTAGGCGACCCGGCTGCGGAGCGGTCCTGCGGGCTTGGCGTAGCCCGGGGACTCGTTCAGCCGGACCGCCGAGAGCGCCCCGGCGGCGGAGAGAAGGGTGAGCTTCGGCATCCGTGCTCCCGATCAGTCGAGCGACAGTGCGGGCAGCTCGACCTTGCGGCCCTCGCGGCTCGACTGCAGACCGGCCTCGGCGAGCAGCACGCCGCGGGCGCCCGAGAGCAGGTCGAACTGGTACTCGGTGCCCAGCACGTACGACTCGAGGAACTCCTCCCACTGCTGGCGGAAGCCGTTCTGGAACACGTCGTTGGTGGGCACCTCGGCCCAGTCGGCGTCGTAGTCGTGGTCGTCGGCGAGGTCGGGGTTCCAGACCGGCTTCGGCGTCGCGTTGCGGTGCTGGATCTTCGCGCCGAACAGGCCCACGACGGCCGAGCCGTGGGTGCCGTCGACGTGGAACTCGACGAGCTCGTCGCGGTTCACGCGCACGGTCCACGACGAATTGATCTGCGCGACGATGTCCCCCTCGAGCTCGAAGATGCCGTAGGCGGCGTCTTCGGCGGTGGCCGTGTAGTGCTCGCCGTTCTCGTCCCAGCGGTCCTGGATGTGCACGGCGGCCTGCGCGTAGACGGTCTTGACGTCGCCGAACAGGTTCTCGAGCACGTAGTTCCAGTGCGGGAACATGTCGACGATGATGCCGCCGCCGTCCTCGGCGCGGTAGTTCCAGCTGGGCCGCTGCGCGGGCTGCCAGTCGCCCTCGAACACCCAGTAGCCGAACTCGCCGCGCACCGACAGGATGCGGCCGAAGAAGCCGGAGTCGATGAGCCGCTTGAGCTTCTGCAACCCAGGCAGGTAGAGCTTGTCGTGCACGACGCCGGTCTTCACGCCGGCCTCCTGCGCGAGCTTGGCGAGCTCGAGCGCCTCCTCGACCGTCTCGGCCGTCGGCTTCTCGGTGTAGATGGTCTTGCCGGCGGCGATCGCCTTGCGCAGAGCCGAGGCGCGCGCCTTCGTGACGAGGAAGTCGGCGTAGATCTCCCAGCGCGGGTCGGCGAGGGCTGCGTCGAGGTCGGTCGTGTAGTCCTCGATGCCGTGCTGCGCGGCGAGGTCGGCGAGCTTGGCCTCGCTGCGGCCGACGAGCAGCGGCTTGACGGTCACCTTCGTGCCGTCGGCGAGCTCGATGCCGCCCTGATCGCGGATCGCGAGGATCGAGCGCACCAGGTGCTGGCGGTACCCCATGCGGCCGGACACGCCGTTCATGATGATGCCGATCTCGCGCACCTGCGGACGGGCGGATGCCTCGGCCGGGGCGGGAGCGAGTGTCGTGTCGGTCATGGGGGTCCTGCTTTCTTCTCTGAAGGCCTGTGTGGTTCCCGGTCGCGGAACGCGAACTGGGTAAACGCTTTCCAATAGTCTGACACGGGAGGAAGCGTCATGCAAGCACCTCGTGCCAGAGCGCGCGCTGGCCGATCTCGACGGCGTCGAGAGCACACAGCTGGTCGGTCGCGGCGGCCAGCCGCGCAGCGGCGTCGGCGGGAAGGTGCACGCGGCTGTCGCGCCGGAGCGGCAGCACATGCAGCTCCACGTGGGACGACGCCGAGACGCCGACGTCGCGCAGGTTCACGTAGAGGTCGGAGCCGTCCCAGAACCTGTCGGTCGCCGTCACCCCGTCCACGCGCAGCTGCGCGACGTCGCCTGCCCACGCCGCCCGCAGCACCGTGTCCTCGTCCACCCACCCGGGAACGTCGATGCGGTACACCGCCGCATGCGCCTCGAATACGGCGTCATCGGGAGCGGCGGGCCGGCCGTCGCGCGACCCGTAGTGTCCGGACGGCGTCGACGCCGCTCGCACGAGTGAGACGTCGACGGATGCCGCATCCCCCCGCTGCCCGGTCACCGCACGCGCCGCGCGAGCGACGCCGCTGACGTGCTGCCACACGAGCTCGCGCCAGGCGCCGCCGGCGTACTCCCGCACCTCGGGTGCCGCCCCGCCGGCGCGCACCGAGACGCGGCCCGCGGCATCCCACGTCACCTCGTCCCGACTGAGGAACAGCCGGCGCTGTCCGGCTGCCGCATCGACCACCCAGAGCCGCGCGGCTTCGGTCGCCGGAACGACGAGCACGTCGAGCGCCGCGCCGTGCGACTCCTCGATGCGCAGCGGCGACGGTCCGGGCGTGACGCGGTGGGCGAGGCCGTCGTGCACGATCTCGACCGGGATGCCGGCGTCCTCCACCAGCACGAGCGTGGGAGGTGCAGCGGATGCCGCAGCCCCGGGCAGCACGGTGAGCGCCGACGCGGTCGCCGCGTCGATCGTGACACCAGCCACCTCGAGACCGAGCGGCCAGCGGGCGAGGGTGCCGGGCGGGATGGCGAGGGGTGTGTGAGGCAGCGTGACGGCGCCGCGGGCGGTCTCGACGCGGAACTGCGCGCCGCGGTACGCCGGCAGCGGCGCGTGCGGCTGATGCCGCCCGATGAAGACGAAGCCCGCGCCGTCGTCGGCGCGCACGGCCCATCGCAGGGTCGCGGCATCCTCGACTCCCGTCGGACGCTGCTCGGGCAAGTGCGACGGCATCGGCGCCATGCGCTCGCCGAACGCTTCGATGAAGGCGTGCTGCAGGCGCAGCGCCGCGTGGCTCGGGGCTGCCCGGCCGGACTCGCCGATCGGTGCGTGGAAGTCGTAGCTCAGGCGCGTCATGTCGTTCGGGTAGCCGGTCGCCTGCGTCTCCTCGAGACCAGGGCCGGGGTTGGTGCCGCCGGCGTACATGTAGAAGCCCTGCCACGCCGACCCGCTGCCCAGCTTGGCGTGGGCGACAGCGGCGATGTCGAGAGCGTCGGGGCGGGGACGACGGTGGTAGGCCGTCGCCATGCCGCCGCCCAGCTCGCAGGTCGCGGGCGGGAACCACGGCGACAGCTCGGCACGGCTGGTCGCCGCGTCGTCGGTGCCGCGCACATCGGCGCCGATCCCGGGATCGTCCCACGTGTCGGAGAAGAAGAAGTGCGCGCGGAAGGTCGGATCCCAGGGCTCGGCGGGGTCGACCCAGAATCCGTCGCCGTAGCCGCCCCACAGCGGCAGCACCTCCTGGTCGGGTAGATCGGCTCCTCCCCAGGCTGTCGCGGTCCAGAGCGGTGCCGACATTCCCGCCTCACGGGCGAGGCCCTTGAGCGTCACGAGGTGGCCCGGCTGGTCGTACAGCTCGTTCTCGAGCTGGATCGCGAGCACCGTATCGGGTCGGCAGCGCCCGTCGAGGGCGGCAGCGAGCCGCCCGAACCACTCGCGCACGAGGTCGAGGTACGCGGGGTCGTCGGTGCGGTGCTGCACGGGCGCGTCCTGCACCCAGTCCGGGAAGCCACCGTTGCGCATCTCGCCGTGCACCCACGGACCGATGCGCAGCACGACCTCGAGCCCTTCGGCCCGCACCGCGTCCACGAACGCGCCGACGTCGAATCGCCCGTCGAAGCGGGCCTGGCCGCGCACCGGCTCGTGGTGCAGCCACGGCACGTACGTCGACACGACCGAGACGCCGCCGGCGCGCATGAGCCGAAGCCGCTGGGTCCAGCGCTCGCGGGGAACGCGCGTGTAGTGCAGCTCGCCCGACACCGGCAGCCACGGCCGTCCGTCCCGCATCAGCGCGCGGTTGCTGAGGGCCAGCCCCGGCCGGGAGTCCTCGGAGTTCGCCATGGCCGGCCGGCGCTCTGCGCGCCCGGGTCGGGTCGCGTCGACTCGCAGCATCCGGGGTTCCAATCGGGGATCAGGGGAGGAGATGCGAGGAGCGGAGGAGGTTTTCGCGAAGAAAGGTCCTCCGCTCGTCACATCTCCTCCGCTCGTCGCGGTGGTCACGCAACCAGGCTGTGCTCCGCAGTCGCAATCTGCCGTTGTCTCCCTAGGTGGGACGGCGGAATGCGACTGCGGAGCGATCAGGGCTGCTCAGCCGAGGATGGCGTCGGCCTCGGCGAAGAACTGCGAGACGGCGTCGTCGACCGACAGGGCGCCCAGGCCGATCGACTTGCCGAGGTCCCAGAAGGTCTGCTCGAGCGAGCCGTAGCCGACGACCGGCACGGGCGGGGCGTCGCCGATGCGGTCGGCTGCGGACTCGATGTAGTCGGCGACCTGCTTGTCGGGGCCTTCGAGCGCCGCGCCCTCGAGCTTGGACGACGACGCCGGGAAGCCGAGCGTCGTGCCGAAGATCTCGCCGGCTTCGGGGCTGTTCACGACGAAGTCGAGGAACAGGGCAGCCGCTTCGGGGTGCTCGGTGTTCTTCGCGATCGCGACCTGCAGGCCGGCCTGACGGTAGAGGTCCTTCGAGCCCTCCTTCGCCGTGGGCGGCGCGACGATCGAGATCGACGAGGCGCCCGAGTCGGCGAGGTACCCGCCGAGGAAGTTGCTCCAGCTCATCTCGCTGGCGGTCGCGGCGGCGGCGAAGCCGGACTTCGGCGAGAGCTCCTCGAGCTTCTGCTGCGGGACCGTGACGCCGTCGCGGATCTCGTCGCCGGACTCCCAGAAGTCGCGCAGCTCGTCCTCGGTGAAGCCGAGCTCGCCGTCGTCGGTGTACAGGTTGCCGCCGTTCGCACGGAGCACCATCTCGAACACCTGGATGCGCTGGGTGTAGTCCGTCCCGCCGTAGACCGCACCGCCGGTCGCGTCGGTGACGTCGGCCATCCAGTCGTCGAAGTCGGCGAAGCTCGTGCCCGCCTCGGGCGCCTCGACGCCGGTCTGGGCGAGCAGATCGTCGTTGACGAAGTTCGCCCACAGGCTGTAGCCGGTGGGAAGCGAGTACTGCACGCCGTCGAGCGCGCCCGTGCCGAGGAGCGACTCGTCGAACGTCGTGGTGTCGATGTAGTCCGACACCTCCGCGAGGTCGAGCAGGTTGCCGGACTCGCCGTACTGGCGCAGGTAGCTGTCGGAGAACTGGAACACGTCGGGGAGCCCGCCGCTCGCCGCCTCGGTCTGCCGCTTCTCCCAGAAGCTGGGGAAGTCGGTGAACGAGGCGTTGACCGTGATGTTCGGGTACTCCTCGTTGAACGCGGCGATCAGGTCGTTGTAGCGGGTGGCGCGGTCGTCGTTGCCCCAGAACGCGAAGTCGAGCGTGACCTTCTCGTCGGGGTCGAAGGACGCGGCCTCGTCGGGCGCACTGCCGGAGCAGCCGGCGAGGACGAGCGCGGCGCTCGCGGTCAGGGCGGCTGCCGCGAACAGGGTGCGGGGTGCGGGCATGTGAGGCTCCAGTCTTGTCGGGATGGGTGCGGGTCAGGGGAGGGGCACGGTGGCTGCGGACAGCGTCGCGGCCGAGACCGACGCAGGGGCCGGGGCAGCGGCGGGCGACGCGGCGACGGGTGCCGTGACGAACGCGACCCCCTGGGTCTCGAGCACCACGCGGTCGACGGCGGCGCCGGTTTCGGCATCCGTTCCGTCGATCGCGATCTCGACCCGAGTGTCGCCGTGGTTGATGAGGGTGACGAGGTCGCCGCGGCGCGCTGCCTCGACGCCGGCGGGCAGCCCCTCGACGATGGGACGGACACCGGATGCCGCGACCACCGTCGCGACGACCGCGCCGAGTGCATCACCGGCGCTGCCGATTGCAGGCCCGCCGCTCACCGGCACGCTCGCGACGTACCAGGCCTCGCCCGAGCCGTGGCGGTGACGGGTGAGGGCGGGGGATCCGGCGTGCGGGCCCGAGTCGAAGGCGGCGACGACGTCGGCATCGGTCGCGTGCACGTGCTCGGCCACCAGCCGGCTCCGGTACACGGCGCCGTCGAGGCTGAACGTCACCGTGCCCTCGGCCGCGGCCCGGCGCGCGGCCAGCACGGCGTCGGCGCTGAGCGCACCCACACCCGCGGCGCCTTCCGACGCGCCCGCGAGCGCGCCGAAGTCCTCGAACCGCAGGCCCAGCACGGGGCCGAGCTGCGTCAGGAACCCGCCCTGGCGGAAGTGGTCGTGCTCGTCGACGATGTCGCTGAAGGGCCCGGTGAGCAGCGTGCCGCCGTCATGGACGAAGCGGGCGAGCGCCGCGGCGCCGTCGTCGCGGAGGAGATAGAGGGCGGGGGCGACCACCAGGCGATACGTGTCATCGACCTCTTCGGGCCCGACGATGTCGACCTGGATGTTGCGGGCGTGGAACGCGCCGTACCACTCGAGCACGAGGGCGAGGTAGTCCACCTCGGTCGGATGGTCGCGCTCCTCGACGGCCCACCAGTTCTCCCAGTCGAAGACGAGGGCGACCTGGGCGTCGCGGCCCGGCGCCGGCAGCTGCGGAAGCGCCGCGAGGCGGGCACCGAGCTCGGTCACCGCGTCCCACGTGCGGGTCGCGGTGCCGGCGTGCGGCAGCATCGCCGAGTGGAACTTCTCGCTGCCCGCGCGGGACTGCCGCCACTGGAAGAACATGATGCCGTCGGCGCCGCGTGCGATGGACTGCGCGGTCTCGGCCACCAGCGCGCCGGGCAGCTTGCCGGGATTCGCGGGACGCCAGTTGACGGCATCCGTCGCCTGCTCCCAGAGCAGCCACGGCACGCCGGGCTTGAGCGAGCGGATCAGATCGCGCTGGAACGCCGCGTCGCGCACCCGGTGCGGGTTCGCCGGATCGGGGTAGCAGTCGTCGGCGATGACGTCCATGAACGGCGCCCACCGGCGGTAGTCCGCGGGCTTGAAGGGTCCCATGAAGTTCGTCGTGATCGGCTGCGTGGCACCGGCCTCGAGCAGGATCTCCCGCTCCATGAGGTAGCACTCGAGCAGCATGTCGCTCGTGAAGCGCCGCCAGTCGAGCATCGACGACGGGTTGTGGCTGTAGGGGGCGAGCCGCGGCGGGAAGATCTCGTCGAACTCGCCGTAGCGCTGCGACCAGAAGCTGGTGCCCCACGCGTCGTTCAGGGCGGTGACGGTGGTGTACCGCTTCTCGAGCCAGTCGCGGTACGCGTCGCGCGCGGCATCCGAGAAGTCCATCCACAGGTGGCAGCCGAACTCGTTGCCCACGTGCCACATGACGACGGCCGGGTGGTGGGCGTAGCGCTCGCCGAGGCGTCGCACGAGCTCGCCGGCCAGGCGCCGGTACGTCGGCGACGACGGGGCGAAGTGCTGGCGGCTCCCCGGCCAGTACGACGCACCCGACTCATCGGCCGGAAGGGTCTCGGGGTAGCGGGCGCTCACCCACGGCGGGGGAGACGCCGTGGCGGTCGCCAGGTTCACGGCGATGCCGCCCGCGTGCAGCTTCTCGATCACGGTGTCGAGCCAGGCGAAGTCCCACACGTCCTCGGCGGGCTGGATGCGAGACCACGCGAAGATGCCGAGGCTGACGATGTTGACACCGGCCTCCTGCATGAGGCGCACGTCGTCGTCCCATACCTCTTCGGGCCACTGGTCGGGGTTGTAGTCGGCGCCGTACAGCACGTCGAGCTCCTGGTTCTGTCGTCGGTGGCAGGTGAGCGTGTGGTCTATGGGGTGCGGGTCAGCGCCGGCCGCGGCGTGCCGGGATCGCCATGACGGCGAAGGCCGCGCAGCCGAGCCCCGCGATGATCAGCGGTGTCAGCATCCACGTCACGACGACGACCAGCACGGCCGCCGCGGCGAGGTACACCGCCCCGATCGGGTCGGACGTGAGGGACGACGGGATGCCGCGGACCGCAGCGCGCCAGCCGCGCTCCGGCGTCCACGCGCCACAGGCGAGCAGCAGTGCGACGGCTGCGGTGAGCAGGCCGGCCCAGCCGATCACGGCAACCATCGGCCCGCCGGGCAGCGCGCCCGAGTTGGCCAGGTCGATGTCGAGCAGCAGCAGGATGGCGAGCGCGACGCTCGCGACGCCGACGACGAGGCCGCCGGGCAGAGCCGTCCACCAGTCCCGCCAGAACGTCTTCGCATGGGACTGCTCGGCGTCGACATAGCGGCGGAGATGACGGATGCCGGCGGCCAGTGCCGCGGGGAGAGTGACGACGAGGATGCCGGCGGCGGTGACGAGCAGCCCGGTCAGCAGCACCTCGCCGAACAGTGCGAAGGCGCCCTTGGCGCCCGGATAGCGGGCGGGGTCGCGCTCCTCGAGCGTGGGTCCGCTCCCGGACGCGTCCGCGCGACGTGCGGCGCGGAGTTCTCTGCGGCTCATGTGCGGCGGCATCCCTTCTCGTCTGTCGGTTGGCGTTGGTGGTCTGTCGGCTGGCGTGCCGGAGCGCGGCGGCTCAGCCCTTGAGGCCCTGCGTGGCGACGCCGTCCACGAGGAAGCGCTGGAAGACGAGGAAGAACAGCAGGACGGGGAGCAGCGCGACGAAGCTGGCCGTGACGGTCGCGCCGTAGTCCGCACCGCCGGAGGACGCGTCGTTGTAGAGGCGCAGGGCGATCGGCAGCGGGTAGTTGTCGGGGCTCGTCAGGTAGAGGAGCGGTCCGAGGAAGTCGTTCCACGCCCAGATGAACGCGAAGATCGAGCACGTGATGAGCGCCGGCTTGATGAGCGGGAGCATGATCGACCAGAAGATGCGGATGTGTCCGGCGCCGTCGATGCGGGCGGCTTCGTCCATGTCGCGCGGCATCTGCCGGATGAACTGCACGAGCAGGAAGACGAAGAACGCCTCCGTGGCCAGGAACTTGGGCAGGATCAGCGGGATGAACGTATCCACCCAGCCGAGGTTGTTGAAGAGGATGTACTGCGGGATGATCACGACGTGGAACGGCAGCAGCAGCGTGCCGATCATCGCGGCGAACAGGATGCCGAGGCCCTTGAACTGGATGCGGGCGAAGGCGTAGGCCGCCAGCGACGACGAGATCAGCACCCCGGCCACCGAGGAGGCCGCGATGATGAAGCTGTTCAGGAAGAACCGCCACATCGGCACGCCGGCGATGCCGTCGGCGACCTTGAGGTAGTTCGCGAACGTGGGGTTCTCGGGGATCAGCCCGGGGTTCTGACCGAATTCGCTGTTGGGTTTGAAGGTCGACAAGAAGAGCCACAGCAGCGGATAGAGCACGATCGCGGTGAAGGCGATGAGCACGACGAACCAGATCACCGTCTGCCACGTCTTGCGCTTCACCCGCCGGCGCGAAGTGGTCGGAATGGGGTCGAGCTGGTGCTCGAGGGTCTCGATGGCGGGTTCGCCGAAGCTGGTGGAGCTCATCGGTTGTCTCCCGAGTAGTGGACCCAGCTGCGCTGGGTGCGGAACAGGATCAGGGCGATGACGGCGACGACGATCAGCAGCACCCACGCGATGGCGGCGGCGTAGCCCATCTGCCCGTCGCTGAAGCCGCGCTTGTACATGTACACGGTCACGAAGTTCGTCATGCCCGCGGGGCCGCCGGTGCCGTTGCTGATGATGTAGGCGGACGCGAACACCTGGAACGCGCCGATCAGACCGAGCAGCAGGTTGAAGAAGATGACCGGGCTGAGCATCGGCAGCGTGACAGCGCGGAACCGGTGCCAGGCCCCGGCGCCGTCCATCTCGGCGGCCTCGTACAGCTCCTTGGGGATCTGCTTGAGACCGGCGAGGAAGATCACCATCGTCGCGCCGAACTGCCAGACGTGCAGAAGGATCATCATCGGCAGCACCAGCGCCGGGTTGCCCACCCAGCCGCCCAGATCGATGCCGAAGAACGAGAGGCCGGAGTCGACCGGGCCGTCACTGGCGAACATCGCCCGCCACACGATCGCCACGCTGACGGATCCGCCGATCAGGGAGGGCGCATAGAACGAGGAGCGGAAGAAGGCCGCACCGCGATCGCGGTAGTTCAGGAGCATCGCCACTCCCAGCGCGGCGGCCAGGGTGATCGGCGTGCCGACGATGACGTATACCAGGGTGATCTGCGCGGACTGGATGAACGCCGGGTCGTTCGTGAACATCCGGATGTAGTTGTCCAGGCCGATCCACTTCGGCGGCGAGAAGATGTTGTAGCTCGTGAAGGACAGGTACAGCGAGTACGCCATCGGGATCAGCGTCAGCCCGAAGAAGCCGATCAGCCACGGGATCAGGAAGCCGTAGCCCGCCAGCGTCTCGCGCACCACGCGGCCGCGTGCACCGGGACGCGCCAGCGGGCCTTCGGGTCGGCCTCGTCGCATCAACGATCGACGCGACGACTTCTCACCGGTGACGATCACACGGGTAGCAGTGGTACTCACGGGAACACTTCCAATGCACGAAGGAGGGTGAGGGGTCCCGGTCCGGGCGCTCGCGCGCCCGGACCGGGCGAACGTCACTGGTTGAGGACGACGTCCATCTCGGAGAAGAACTGGTCGACGGCGTCGTCCACCGACATGGTGCCGAAGCCGAGCTCCTTGCCGATCTCGAGGAACTTCTGCTCGAGCGTGCCGTAGCCGTTGATCGGGACGGGCGGGGCATCGCCCAGGCGGTCGGAGATCGATGCCTCGTAGTCCTTGATCTGCTGGCTGATCGGGTCGAGGTTCGCAGCCTCCAGCGCCGTCTCCGAAGCGGGCAGGCCCCGGTTGGTGCCGAAGATCTCGCCCGACTCCGGGCTGTTGATGAGGAAGTTCACCAGGGTGGCGGCGGCCTCCGGGTGCTTCGTCTTGGCCGAGACGGCCTCGAGCATGGAGGGCTTGAGATACAGATCCTTGGCGCCCTCCTCGGTGACGGGCGGCGCGATGAGGTTGAGCTCGGTGTAGCCCTCGCCGAGATTCGCCAGGTAGCCGGCGCCGAAGTTGTCCCAGGTCAGCTCGCTCGCGGTGAGGCCGGCATCGAAGCCGGACAGGGGCAGCAACTCCTCCGCCTTCTGAGCGGGGAGGCCGATGCCGTCGCGGGTCGCGTCGCCCTGCTCCCAGAACTCCTTCAGGTCGTCCTTGGTGAAGTTCGCCTTGCCGTCCTCGGTGAAGAGGTCCTCGCCCTTCGCGCGCTGCTGCACCTCAAAGTTCTGGATGCGTCCGGTGTAGTCGGTGCCGCCGTAGATCGCGCCGCCGCTGGCGTCGGTGACCTCGCCCATCCAGTCGGTGTAGTCCTCCCAGTCGCCGCCGGCGAAGTCGTCGACGCCGGCCTCTTCGAGCAGCTTGGGGTTGGTGTACAGACCCCACGCATTCGTCGACGTCGGGATGGCGGTGGTCTTGTCGTCGACGACGCCGATGCTGAGGATGTTCTCGGGCAGCGGGTCCGTCTCGATGATGCCACCGAGGTACGGGTCGAGGTCGAGCAGCAGTCCGTTCTCGGAGTACTGGCGCAGGTACGAGTAGTCGAACTGCATGACGTCGGGCAGGCCGCCGCCGGCCGCCTCCGTCTGGCGCTTCTCCCAGTACTCGGGGAAGGCGAGGAACGACGTGTTGACCGTGATGTTGGGGTACTCCTCGTTGAAGGCCGCGATCACCTGGTTGTACAGGTCGGCGCGCACATCGTTGCCCCAGAACGACATGTTGAGAGTGACTTCCTCATCCGGGTCGAACGTGGGAGTGCCGCCGCCGGGGGAGTCGCTGCTGCCGCCGGCGCAGCCGGCGAGCACCAGGGCAGCGCCTGCCGCGATCGCGGCGGTGGCGAGTGCCCGCTTCTTGCTGAACATCCTTGTCCTCCTTAGGAACGTCTGCGTTCGCTGTCCGCGTGCAGACCTACGTCGTCTGGGTATGCGGGGGTGGGCGCATTCGGGTGCGGGTGATGCGGTGCTGGAAAGCGCTTGCCCGCTACCGTACCCGCTCTAAAAACGTTTCGCAAGGCATCGTCTCGACGAATTAGAACGATTCAGTAACGACGCCATCCGACGTGCGGGTCCAAGATGGCGCGTCATCGCGGCGCAGGCCTGGATCCGCGCGGCTCGCGTCGCCGCGTGACTCTCGAAACGTTTCTGAGATTTGCATGAGACGTTTCAGTTTTGCCGGCTGGATGAGTTGACTCCTCTGTCGGAGGCGGTTACGTTACTCGTGGCTCGGCCGGGAAAACGTATTCCCGTTCGAGCGCTCTCGCCCACAACGATGGAGATGTGATGACGAACTCTGCGTCAGCCATGCCGACGTGGGCCCTGCGCGCTCACGCCGTCTTCGACTGGGTGTGGTGGATGGCGTACGTCAACGCCCTGTGGTGGGTGTTCGCTCTCGCCGGCGGAATCGTCTTCGGCATCGTCCCCTCGAGCACCGCGGCCGCCGACCTCACCCGGCGTCGCCTGCGCGGCGAGGTGTTCCCGGTCGCACGGAGCTTCGCCGCCGCGTGGCGCCGCGATCTGCGGACGTCCAACCTCGCGCTCGGTCTCGGATTCCTCGTGACCGGGATGCTGGCGGTCGGCGTCGCGGGCCAGCTGGCCGCCGGCGCCCTCGGCTCGGTGCTCGGTATCTCGACGGTCGTCGCGCTGGCCGCGGCCTTCGTCATCACCGCTGTCTCGGTCCCCCTGTACGTCCACTACGAGCTGCCGCTCGGCGCCTACCTCCTCATGGCCAGCCGCTGGGCCATGCGCAACGTCCTGCACGTGGTCCTGCTGCTGCTCGGTGCCGTCGCGATCGCGGGGGTCGGCAGCATCCTTCCCGGGGTCGTCCCGTTCCTGACGGTGGGCGCGTGGCTGACCCTCAGCACCGTCCTGTGCATGGCGTTCTTCGCCGCCAACGACCGCGCTCTCGCTGACCGCGCCCCCGCGGCATCCCGCTCTTCCTGATCCTTTCCGTCCCCTAGAGAACAGTCCCCACCGAACGAAGGAGTTCCCGTCATGAACCACAGCAAGCCGCTCGTCGGCGTCGGCATCGCCGTCGTCGCCGCCCTCGCCCTCACCGGCTGCTCCGGAGGCGGTTCCGGCGACGATGGTGCGAAGGACACGGAAGCCGCGAAGCTCAAGAGCCTCTCGATCATGGCGCCGTACCTCGTGACCAACGCGCCCGAGGCCGACAACGAGATCGAGAAGGCCGTGGAGGACGTCATCGGCGTCGACCTCGACATGACGTGGGTGCCGAACTCGTCGTACGGCGACAAGGTCAACATCACGCTGGCCGGCGGCGACCTGCCGCAGGTCATGGTGATCCAGGGCAAGGACCCGGGCTTCGTGCGCAACGCGGAGGCGGGCGCGTTCTGGGATCTCACCGACTACCTCGCCGACTACCCCAACCTCAAGACGACGTTCCCCGAGGTGCAGAAGGCGTCGAGCGTCAACGGCAAGGTCTACGGCGTGTTCCGCGCCCGCGACGTGATCCGCGAAGCGGTCCTCATCCGCAAGGACTGGCTGGAGAACCTCGGGCTCGACATGCCCAAGACCACGGCCGACCTCGAAAAGGTCGCCAAGGCGTTCACCGAGGACGACCCCGACGGCAACGGCGCGGACGACACCTACGGCCTCATCATCCCGAAGTGGCCCGGCACGATCGGCACCAACAGCCCGTGGGATGCGATCGAGACCTGGTACGGCGCCGGCAACCGCTGGACCGATCGCGACGGCGAACTGGTGCCCAACTTCACCACCGACGAATGGCTCGACGCGGTGAAGTTCGAGCGCAAGCTGGTCGAGGAGGGCGTCGTCAACCCCGACTTCGCGACGTTCGACTCGGCGAAGTGGAACGAGCCGTTCCTCAACGGCCAGGGCGGCATCATCCTCGACGTGCACTCGCGCGCCGCCGTGCTGATCAACCTGTTCAAGCAGTCCGACCCCGAGAACTTCGACAACTACGTCGACGTCACCGGCAACCTCGAGGGCCCCGACGGCGACGTGCACGCGCTGCCCACCACGGGCTACAGCGGCTTCCTCGCCATCCCGAAGTCGAGCGTCAAGACCGAGGCCGACCTCCGGGGCGTGCTCGAGGTGCTGAACAAGCTGAACTCCGAAGAGGCCGGCCCGATCCTCAACAATGGCATCGAGGGCGAGACCTACACGCTCGACGGCGACCTGGCGGTCGCGGTCGACGACGCGCCCCAGGCGCTCAAGGACACCTCGGCGAGCTACGCCCAGCTCGGCACCAACGTGACCGGATTCCAGGGCTACCTGCCCAAGCAGGCGTCCGAGTACGAGCAGGAGATGTACGACAAGCGCAAGCAGATCGAGGCCGACGACCTCAAGGTCGCCGAATTCGATCCGTCGGCGCCGTACGTGTCGCAGACCTACATCTCGAAGGGCGCTCAGCTCGACACCATCGTCGCCGACGCGCGCATCCAGTACATCGCCGGCCAGATCGACCTCGACGGGCTGAAGGACGCCATCGAACTGTGGCGCTCCAGCGGTGGCGACGACGTCATCGACGAGATCAACGAGCTGGCTGACGCCGACAAGTGATCGATGGATGCCGGGGCGGCGGGTCCTCCGCCGCCCCGGCGCCCTGAGAGGTTCTGCCATGGCCATGCTCGACACCGCCATCACCGAGACCGAGACGCTGACCGTAGCGAAGCAGTCGCGTCGTCGCCGCGGGGTGCGCGTGCACTTCACGCAGTTCAAGTGGCTCTACCTGCTGCTGCTGCCCGGGATCGTCTACTTCGTGCTGTTCCGGTACTGGCCGATGTACGGCGCGATCATCGCGTTCAAGGAGTACATCCCGTTCCTCGGCATCTCCGACAGCCCGTGGGTCGGCTTCGCGCACTTCGAGGACTTCTTCTCGAGCCCGGACTTCCCCCGGCTGCTCGCGAACACGCTGATCCTCGCCCTGCTGAGCCTGCTGATCGCGTTCCCGCTGACGATCATCGTCGCGCTGCTGCTCAACGAGCTGCGCGTGACGGTCCTCAAGCGGACGACGCAGACGCTCCTCTACGTGCCGCACTTCCTGTCGTGGACGGTGGTGGCGTCGCTGACCTACCTGCTGTTCGCCCTCGACGTCGGTCCGCTGTTCCAACTGATCAACGGCATGCTCGGCACCGACATCAACTTCCTGGCCGATCCGGCATGGTTCCGTCCGATCATCGTGCTGCAGGACATCTGGAAGAACACCGGCTGGGGCACCATCATCTTCCTCGCGGCGCTCGCGGGCGTCGATCAGGCGCAGTACGAGGCCGCGATCATCGACGGCGCGGGCCGGTTCCAGCGGGTGTGGCACATCACGCTGCCCTCGATCATGCCGACCATCATCGTGATGCTGGTGCTGCAGATGGGGCAGATACTCAACACCGGGTTCGAGCAGATCTACCTCATGACCAACTCGCTCAACCGCTCGGTCGCCGACGTGTTCGACACCTATGTGTACTTCATGGGCATCACGCAGGGCTCCTACAGCTACAGCACGGCGGTGGGCCTGTTCAAGGCGGTCGTCGGCGTCGTGCTCATCTTCGGGGCGAACTGGATCGCCAAGCGCTTCAACCAGGCAGGGATCTTCTGATGGCTCGCGAGAAGTACCGCTTCAACACGCCCGCCGGCCGGGTGTTCGACGTCTTCAACGTCGTGCTCATGATCGCGATCGGCATCGTCGCGCTCATCCCGTTCATCTTCGTGCTGGCCGGATCGTTCGCGACCGAGGCCGAGCTCGCGACCCGGTCGTTCTTCCTCTGGCCCGAGACGTTCTCGCTCGACGCGTACGAGGCGATCTTCACGAGCCCCGCGTTCGTGCGGGCGCTCGTCACGACCATCACCGTCACCGCGGTGGGCACGCTCGTCCAGCTGACGCTGACCGCGGCCATGGCGTACCCGCTCAGCAAGGCGAACCTGCCCGGCGGTCGCCTGATCCTGTCGTTGATCGTGTTCACGATGGTCTTCGGCGGCGGCATGATCCCGACGTTCCTCGTCGTGAAGGACCTGGGGCTGCTCAACAACTACTGGGCGCTGATCCTGCCGATGGCGATCAACCCCTTCAGCCTGATCATCATCAAGAACTTCTTCCAGCAGCTGCCGGCCGAGCTGGAGGAGTCGGCGAAGATCGACGGCGCGAACGAGCTGCAGACGCTGTGGAACATCGTGCTGCCACTGTCGAAGCCGGTGCTCGCGACGTTCGCGCTGTTCTACGCGGTCGGCATCTGGAACGACTTCATGTCGCCGTTGCTGTACCTCAACGACAGCTCGATGTGGACGCTGCAGATGTTCCTCCGCCAGGTGACGGTGGCCACCGACCTGTCGATCGTGGAGTCCGACCCCACCCAGCTGCCGCCCGCGCAGGGCATCAAGTTCGCCGTCATCATCGTCGCGACCCTGCCGATCGTGCTGTTCTATCCGTTCCTGCAGAAGCACTTCGCGAAGGGGATGCTGATCGGATCGGTGAAGGGGTGACGCTGCTGTACCGCAACCCGCTGGGGGCGGCATCCGATCTCGACGGCTGGGTCGCCGAGGGGCCCGTGAGCGCACGGGGCGTCGATGGCGCGCTGGCGCTGTCGAGCCGGGGAGGAGCGGACGACCACTGGACGCTGTGGTGCCCGGAGGTCTTCCCCGACCGGATCCGCGTCGCGTGGGAGTTCTCGCCACGCGAGGAGCCCGGCCTCGCGATGCTGTTCTTCGGCGCCTCGGCACTGGGCGGCGGCGGCATCTTCGACGACGGCGTCGCCCACCGCACCGGCCGGTACCCGCAGTACCACTCCGGCGACATCCGAACGCTGCACGTGTCGTACTTCCGCCGACGGTGGGAGGACGAACGCGCGTTCCACACGTGCAACCTGCGGAAATCGCCGGGGTTCCATCTGGTGTGTCAGGGCGCCGACCCGCTGCCGCCGGTCGTCGATGCGAAGGACGCGTTCTACCGCGTCGAGGTCGTGAAGGACGCCGCGCACGTCGCGTTCTCGATCGACGACCTGCCCCTCTTCTCCTGGACCGACGACGAGTCCACCGGTCCGCGTGTGCGCGGGGGCCGGATCGGCTTCCGCCAGATGGCGCCGCTCGTCGCCCACTACCGCAACCTGGAGGTTCATTCGCTGTGACCGCTGCACCCATCCCGCTCCGCTGGCTCGACGACGCCCCGCCCGCCCGCCTCCCAGGTGGTGCGACATGGGGCGTGCCGCTTCCGCGCGGGACCGTCGCCTCGGCTTCCGTGCTCGGCCTGCGAGAGGTCGACGGCTCGTTCCTTCCGGCGCAGTTCTGGCCGCTCGCGACGTGGCCCGACGGTTCGCTCAAGTGGGCCGGCTGCGCCGTCGGCGCGCTGGCGGTCCCCACGCAGTACGAGGTGGTGGTGGATGCCGGCGATGCAGGCCCCCGGTCGCTGAGCGAGCGCCAGCGAGACGAAGTGGAGCCCACACCCCGGTCGCTGAGCGAGCGCCAGCGAGACGAAGTGGAGCCCACACCCCGGTCGCTGAGCGAGCGCCAGCGAGACGAAGCGCAGCTCGTGCGGGTGAACCAGACGCCCGACGAGATCGTCGTCTCCAACGGTGTCGTCGACATCGCGTTCGCGCGCCCCGAGCATGCCGAGGTCGACACCCTCGTGCGCCGCGTCGTGCGTGACGGTCGTACTGTCGCCGAAGATCTCCGACTGGTCAGCCTGCTGCAGGACGAGGTGACGGAGGACGGCGGCGCCGCGCCGCGCCGGCACTTCCGCTCGCGCGTCCGCACCGTCGTGGTCGAGCAGGACGGCCCGGTGCGCGCGGTGGTGCGCGTCGAGGGCGTCCACCGCGCCGCCGACGGCTCCCGCGAATGGCTGCCGTTCACTGTGCGCGTCGTCGTCGTCGCGGGATCCGCCGATGTGCGGGTCGTGCACAGCGTGGTGTGGGACGGCGATGCCGAGCAGGACTTCCTGGCAGGTCTCGGGCTGCGGGCCGACGTGCCGCTGCGGGCTGCGCTGCACGACCGCCACGTGCGGTTCGCGGGCGCCGACGGCGGATTCTTCGCCGAGGCGGTGCGCGGGCTGACGGGGCTCCGTCGCGACCCCGGTGCTGAGGTCCGCCGGGCCCAGATCCGCGGCGAGCGGACGCCGCCGACCGCCACCTGGAACCCCGAGGTGTCGGAGCGCCTGGAACTCATCCCGGCGTGGGGCGACGTCACCCTCACCCAGCTCAGCGCCGACGGGTTCGGCATCCGCAAGCGCACTGCGCCCGGTCACGCCTGGATCGATGCCGGAGCGGGCACCCGGGCGGAGGGCTACGTCGCGATCAGCGATCCGACCGGCGGCCTCGGGGTCGGCATCCGCTCGTTCTGGCAGTCCCACCCGGGCCAGCTCGACCTCCGCCGGGCGACGAGCGACAGGGCCGAGCTCACCGCCTGGCTGTACGCGCCCGAGGCGCAGCCGATGGACGTGCGGTTCTACCACGACGGTCTCGGGCAGGACGACTTCGCGACGCAGCTCGAAGGCCTGGAGATCACCTACGAGGACTACGAGCCCGGCTTCGGCGACGCCCACGGGGTGGCCCGCACGCACGAGCTGACGCTCTTCGCGTACGCCGCGACGCCCGCGATCGAGGAGGTCGCGGCATCCGTCGCGGCCGTCCAGCGCCCGCCGCTGCTGCAGCCGACCCCCGAGCACCTGCACGCCGTCGGCGTCTTCGGCGACTGGGCGCCCGTCGACCGGTCGACCCCTGCGCGCGCCGAGATCGAAGACAGCGTCGACTTCCTGCTGGACTACTACCTCGGCCAGATCGACCAGCGCCGCTGGTACGGCTTCTGGAACTACGGCGACGTCATGCACGCCTACGACCTCGACCGGCACGTGTGGCGCTACGACGTCGGCGGCTACGCGTGGGACAACAGCGAGCTCTCTCCCGATCTCTGGCTCTGGTACTCGTACCTGCGCACCGGGCGCGCCGACGTGTTCCGCCTCGCCGAGGCCATGACCCGGCACACCGGCGAGGTCGATGTCTATCACCTCGGTCGATGGCAGGGCCTGGGCTCGCGCCACAACGTGCAGCACTGGGGGTGCAGCGCCAAGCAGCTGCGCATCTCGAGTCCGATCTACCGGCGCATCTTCCACTTCCTCACCGCCGACGAGCGGGTCGGCGACCTGCTCACCGAGTTGCGCGACAGCGACGAGCGCTTCGTCGACACCGATCCGACGCGCAAGGTGCGCACGGATGCCGCGACCTACCGCCCTGACCGCGGCGCGCTCGCCGTCGGGCTCGGCACCGACTGGGGAGCGCTGGCGGCGACGTGGCTCGCCGACTGGGAGCGCACCGGCAACGAGCGCTCGCGCGACCGGCTGCTGGGCACGATGGCCGACATCGGCAAGCTGCCTCGCGGGTTCCTCACCGGCGAGGCGCTGTACGACATCGAGACCGGCCGGTTCGACACCACGCGCGACCGGGTCGCGGTGTCGCACCTCAGTGCGGTGTTCGGCCTCGTCGAGGTGTGCAGCGAGCTCATCGACCTCGTCGACGTCCCCGGATTCCGGGAGGCCTGGCTCGAGTACTGCCGTCTCTACCTCGCCTCGCCCGAGGAGCAGGTGGCGGCCGTCGGCCAGCGGCTCACCGGCATCCATCTCGAACAGGCGCACAGTCGCTTGACCGCCTACGCTGCGGCGAGCACGGGCGACGAGGCGATGGCGGATGCCGCGTGGCAGGCGTTCGAGGGCATCGGGGAGTGGCTGGTGCACCGACGGGACTTCGTGCTCCGCCGCATCGAGGGTCCTGCGGTGCTGAACCCTGTGGACGAGGCGCCGAGCGTCGGAACGAACGACGTGGCCCAGTACGGTCTCGCCGCGATCCAGAACCTCGCCCTGATCGGTGACCGCCTGCCCGAACTGCGCTCGTAGCGGGGCGCCCGCTTCGCGTCACGTGACGGTGGGGTGACCGCGGTCGGCCCCGCTGGGTGACCGCGGTCAGCCCCGCCGGCCCGCGGTCAACGGGTGTGCGGTGGTCATCCCGCGGGCCGGGTCATCCGCGGCCCCGGGTCACCCGCGCGGGCCCGGGTCATCCGATCCGGCCGGCGCCTCGGCGATCGGTGACGGGGCTGGCGAACCCGCGGCGGTGCGTGGGGTGTGCGGCGAGCGCGTCCGGGGTCACGACCGCACCGTCGGCTGCCGCCGACGCGTAGATCGCCGCCACGAGCTCGAACGAGCGCGCCGGCTCCTCGCCGACGGCGGGAAGCGGCCCGCCGCTGCGCAGCGCGTCGAAGACATCGCGGATGAGCACGTCGTGGCTGCTGGGTTCCTCGGTGTCGGGGAGTGCCCAGTCGCCGGCCTGGTCCTCGAAGCCGGGGGCCGGGGTGATGCGCCAGTTCTCGTGCCCGTGTCCGTAGAGGTGGTCGACGGTGATCGTCGCGCGCTGCGTGTCGATGCGGATCGAGCTGGTCTCGCGAGGTGACACGGCGCTCGTGACCACCGAGGCGATCGCGCCGTTCGCGAATGCGACGGTCGCTGTGGAGGCATCCTCGGTCTGCGTCTCGCGATCGAGCCGCCAGAGCCGCGCCTGCACGCTCTCCCACTCTCCGAGCAGGAACGCGAGCAGATCGATCTGGTGGATGGCGTGGCCCAGGGTCGGGCCTCCGCCCTCGGTCTCCCACTTGCCGCGCCACGGGACCGCGAAGTAGGCCGGGTCGCGGAACCACAGCGTCTGGCACTGCGCGATGAGCGGACGCCCGAACGCGCCGTCGTCCAGCAGGCGCCTGACATGCGCGGCGGCCGTGCCGGTGCGCTGCTGGAACACCACGACGAGCTCGCGGCCCGCAGCGGCTGCCGCGGCGCGCATCTCGTCCAGCTCTTCGAGGCTGGGCGCCGGCGGCTTCTCGACGATGACGTGCGCGCCGGCCGTCGACGCCGCGACGGACTGGTCGCGGTGCGCCACCGGGGGAGTGCACACGTGCACGACGTCAGGACGCTCCGCCTCGAGCAGGCTCCCCAGGTCGTCGTACACTGCAGGGCCGCCGAACTCGCCCGCGAAGGCCGACGCGGACTCGCGGGACAGGTCGGTGACCGCGACCAGCTGCGCGTGCGGGTACGCCGCGATGGCCTGCGCATGAGCGCGGGCGATCGCCCCGGTTCCGACGATCGCGCAGCGGAGGGTGTCGGTCATTCGGGCAAACCCCTTCGTTCGGGATGCCGGTGGCCGCGGCATCCCTCCCAGCCTAAGTCGTTCGGCCGGAAAGCGCTATCCCAGATCGATGCCCGCGGGACGGTGTGGGGGTCAGCGCGGGCGGCCGGCCTGCGTGGCGTGGAGGTGCGCGTAGCGGCCGTCCGCCG
The DNA here is from genome assembly GCF_044987405.1 of Microbacterium sp. ZW T2_14. Lineage (NCBI taxonomy): Bacteria > Bacillati > Actinomycetota > Actinomycetes > Micrococcales > Microbacteriaceae > Microbacterium > Microbacterium sp. ZW T2_14. The sequence goes on from NZ_JBJDRK010000033.1 coordinate 28,949, forward strand.
CGAGCAGCTCGTCGTGGGCGCCGATCTCGACGACCCGACCGTGCTCGAGCACGACGATGCGGTCGGCCTGGCGGATCGTCGACAGCCGGTGGGCGACGACGAGAGTGGTGCGGCCGCGCATCAGGCGGTTGAGCGCCTCCTTGACGAGTTCCTCCGACTCGGGATCGAGGGCCGAGGTGGCCTCGTCGAGGAGCAGGATCCGCGGATCGCGGACGAGTGCCCGGGCGATCGCGAGACGCTGTCGCTGCCCGCCCGACAGGCGGGCGCCGCGTTCGCCGACCACCGTGTCCCAGCCGTCGGGGAGCACGTCGACGAACTCGGCGGCGTTCGCGTCGCGCAGCGCCTGGCGCAGGCGCTCCTCCGACGCATCGTCGAGGCCGTACGCGATGTTCTCCCGGATCGTCCCCTCGAACAGCACCGACTCCTGCGGCACGACGGAGACCGCCTGGCGCACCGTCCGCAGGTCGAGGCCCTGCATGTCCGCGCCGTCGAGGAGGATGCGTCCGGACGTCGGCCGCACGAAGCCCAGCACGAGGTTCAGCATCGTCGACTTGCCGGACCCCGACGAGCCGACGAAAGCCACCGTCTCGCCCGGCGGGATGTCGAGCGAGACGTCGTGGACGGCATCCCGTTCCGCGCCGTCGTAGCGGTGCGACACGTGCTGCAGCTCGAGGTGGCCGCCGACGCGTGCGACGGCGCGCTTGCCCTCGTTCTGCTCGAGGTCGGGCTCCTGCAGCACCTCCGAGATCGACCGCATCGACTCGAGGCCGCGGGCACCGACCGGGATGAGCATGAGCAGCGAGGTGAGCCCCTGCGTGAGCAGCGTGAAGTACGTCGACAGCAGCACCACCTCGCCCGGCGTGATGGGGAGGACGCCGGTGAGCGCGAAGATCGCCGCGAGCACGAGGCATCCGAGTCCCAACAGCTGCATCGCGACCCACGAGATCGACGCGACGTGTCCGTTGAGCATGTCGAGATCGAGGCCCGCGCGGCGGACGCCATCGGCGCCGGCCTGCACGCGCGAGACCGCGGTGCGCTCGAGCCCGTGGGCGCGGGTGACGGGGATGAGCGACGCCATCTCGCCCACACGGGCGGCGAAACCCTCGACCTCGCGGCGGAAGACCTCGTTGCGGGCCCGCGAACGGCGGCTGAGGGCGGCGCGCAGCACGAGCGCGATGGGCACGGTGAGGGCGTAGACCGGCAGGAACTGCGGCACGGTGATCGCCGTCATGATGATCGCGCCGATCAGCACCATCGTCGACGACAGCAGGGGGTGGGTGACCTGCTGCAGCATCAGCTCGACGTTCTCGACGTCGCGGACCACCTTCGTCTGCACGATCGATGAGCTCACCCGGGTGTGGTACCCGATCGAGAGGCTCTGCAGGCGCGCCGCGAGCGCGTTGCGCAGGTCGGCGCCGGTGTCGCGCACGACGGTCATGAAGTTGCGCGTGTAGACGATGTGCATCGGATAGTTCTGGATCAGCAGCACGGCGGCCACCGCGAACCAGACCAGCACCGTCGAGACCTCGCCGCCCGTCGCGACGAGGTCGATGATCTTCGCCGTCACCACCGGCAGGAACCACAGCGGGATCTCTTTGCAGGCGAACGCCAGGAGCGCCGCGGTCATGCGTGCGGGCCTCCGGGCGAGCAGGCGCAGCACGGATCGGCCCGGCCGGGGACCTTGGGCGATGGAGATGGTGCGAATGGCGCCGGTAAACGCTTTCTGCGTCATGATGCAATGGTACCGACGCATGCCGCGAGCAATCCCGAGAAGGACAGATATGACGTATCACCTGGCCGGCGACTCCACCGTGGCGCCCGCCAAGCCCGAGGAGCTGCCGATGACGGGATGGGGCTCGTACGTCGAGCCCGTGCTCGGCACGCCGGTGCGCAATCTTGCCTACGGTGGCGCGACCACCGCGTCATTCCTCGCTGACGGATCGTGGACGCGCCTCCTCGACGCCGTCGAGCCGGGCGACACCGTCGTCATCCAGTTCGGGCACAACGACCAGAAGCTTCCCGAGCTCGGCGCGCGCACCGGGTACACCACCAACCTGCGCGGCATGGTCGAGGACGTCCGCGCGCACGGCGCGACCGCCGTGCTGTGCACGTCCGTCGAGAGGCGCTGGTTCGACGGCGATCGCGTGACTCCGACACACGGCGGCTACCCCAACGCCGTGCGAGACCTCGCGCACGACCTCGACGTGCCGCTCATCGACCTGACGGCGTTCACGACGTGGCTCTACGAGGATCTCGGCCCCGAGGCATCCGCTGCGCTGCTCTCGCACTTCGCACCGGGTGAGCACGCGCTCTGGAGCGAGGGGCTGACCGACGACACGCACTTCCGCGAGGAGGGGGCGCGCCGGATCGCGGCCTTCGTGGGGTGGTCGCTGCGCGCCATCGAGCGGAGGGACGGCGATGAGCCGGCGAAGGGCTCGCAGCTCGTCAGCTGACCGGCGGGCTGCCGGCTCAGCCGCCGGTCGAGGCGCGGACGACGAGTTCCGGCAGGTAGACCACGTTGCCGACGTCCGCGCCGGCCGTTCCGGCGATGCGGGCCAGCAGGATCTCGGCCGCGGTGCGGCCCATCTCGCGTGCGGGCTGACGCACCGAGGTGAGAGGGACCGCGGCGATGGCGGCGAACTCGATGTCGTCGTAGCCCACCACCGCGACATCCTCCGGCACGCGCACCCCGTGCGAGATGAGCCCGTGGACGAGGCCGATCGCGAGGTGGTCGTTCGACGTGACGATCCCGTCGGGACGATCGGCGGGGGAGCGGCTCGCCAGCTCCGCGCCGGACGCGAGACCCGATGCCGACGTGGTGCGCGCGGTCCAGATCGGCTCGATCGATGCGCCAGGGTGGCTCGCCACGGCCAGCCGCGCGCCCTGCAGCCGCTCGCGCACCTGGCGCACCTCCTCGCGGGCGCCGACGAACGCCAGCCGGCGCCGTCCGGCGGCCAGCAGGTGCTCGGCGGCGAGCCGCCCCCCGGCGACGTCGTCGAACGACACCGAGGGCAGCTCGCCGGTGTCGTCGACCGCATCGACGAGGACGACCGGGATGCCGCGACCGCGCAGTCGCTGCAGCCAGGGCTCGAGCGGACCGAACGGGCTCACCAGCGCTCCTTCGACCTGCACGCGCTCGAAGAGCTCGAGGTGGTCGCGCTCCTTGGCGATGTCGTCGCTGGAGTTGCCGACGAGCACGCGGAGTCCCGAGGCGGACGCGGCGTCCTCGGCGCCGGCCACCATGTCGGCGAAGAACGGGTTGGCGATGTTGATGACGGTCATGCCGAGCAGGCCCGATCGTCCGGCCCGCAGCTGCTGCGCAGCCTGCAGCGGGACGTAGCCGAGCTGGTCGGCGGCCGAGCGAACGCGATCGATCAGGCGCTCGCTCACCATGTGCGGGCGGTTGAGCGCATTCGACACCGTGCTGATCGACACCCCGGCGCGCTGCGCGACATCACGGATGCCGACTCGCTTCATGTCGCCGTTCCGTCCTGGTCGCCCGGCGCCCGACCGGGGGCGGACGCCCCCGCGCGTCCGATGCGACCATGGTATGCGCTTTCCCTCCGCCGATCGCCGCGCCGTGCCCGCATCGGATCGTTACCTCGGCGTTACGGCCAGACATTTGACGAACGGCGCGCTCGCGCCTACTCTTCAATCGAAGCGGTTCGAAATCGAAGCGGTTCGACGAAAGATTGCCTTCCGCCCCCGACGGGAGCGGCAGCCACGTACACGAAGGAGTGACATGGGACGGCGTCATGCTCACCCGGCAACGGCCTCGACGGGCTCAGCGGCCCGGCACCCGGTCACGATCCGATGACCACGCAGGCGCAGGCGCAGACGGTCTTCCAGGAGGCGGCCGTCCACAACCTGGATGCGAACGGCAAGAAGCGCCGCGGTCGGCGGCTGCGGCCGGCGGGCAGCCGGACCTCGTTCACGCTGTTCCTCTGCATCGTCCCGTTCCTGATCCTGGCGTTCCTGTTCTCGTACCTGCCGCTGTACGGGTGGATCTACTCGCTGTACGACTACAAGCCGGCTCTCGGGCTGGAGGGCAGCGAGTTCGTCGGTCTGCAGTGGTTCCAGATGCTGGTGAGCTCGCCCACGCAGATGGCCCAGATCGGCCAGGTGCTGATGAACACCCTGGCGATCAGCTTCCTCGGGATCGCGACATCCGTCCTGCCGCTGTTCTTCGCGATTCTCCTCAACGAGATCAAGGCGCCCTGGTTCCGCAGCTCGGTGCAGACGCTGACGGCGCTGCCGAACTTCATCTCGTGGGTGCTCGTCTACATGATCGCGTTCTCGCTGTTCTCGAGCTCGGGGCTGGTCAACGACGTCCTCGCCGACACGGGGCTCATCACGACGCCGATCAAGTTCCTCGACAGCGACCAGAACGTGTGGATCACGATGACGCTCTGGAGCATCTGGAAGGGGCTCGGCTGGGGGGCGATCATCTACCTGGCCTCGATCGCGGGCATCGACCAGTCGCTGTACGAGTCGGCCCGCATCGACGGCGCCGGCCGCTTCCAGCTGATGCGGTACATCACGCTGCCGCAGCTGATGCCGACGTACCTCGTGCTGCTGCTGCTGTCGATCGCGAACATCCTCAACAACGGCATGGAGCAGTACTACGTGTTCCAGAACGCGTTCAACAAGGAGTGGATCCAGGTGCTCGACCTGTACGTCTACAACATCGGCATGACGGGCAACAGCCTGTCGCTGGCGACCGCGATCGGCATGCTGAAGTCCCTCATCTCGGTCGCCCTGCTGCTCACCGTCAACGCGGTCTCCAAGCGCGTCCGCGGCGAATCGATCGTGTGAGGGGCCGGCCATGACGACGACGATGACCAAGACGCTCACCACCACGAAGCGCGGCGACACCTCGGCGCGCTACCGGGCCTCGGCCGGCGACATCCTGTTCCGCATCGGCAACTACGCCCTGTTCCTGCTGTTCGCGCTGATCTGCGCGTACCCCTTCTACTACCTGATCATCAACTCGGTCAGTGCCAACGACGTCTCGGCGCTGGGTGACGTCCGGCTGTGGCCGGTCGGGTTCCACCTGTCCAACTACGGCCAGGTGTTCCAGCTGCCCGGACTGCCGATGGCGGCAGTGGTCAGCATCGGGCGCACCGTGATCGGCACGGCCCTCACCGTGCTCGCCTCCGCGTTCCTCGGGTTCATGTTCACGCAGACCCGCATGTGGGGACGCAAGTTCTGGTACCGCTTCCTCATCATCACGATGTACTTCAGCGCCGGCCTGATCCCGGTGTTCATCATCATGAAGACGCTGGGACTGACCAACAACTTCTGGGTCTACGTGCTGCCGTTCGTGGTGCAGCCGTTCAACGTGATCCTCGCGAAGACCTACGTCGAGTCGATGCCGCGGGAGCTGCAGGAGGCCGCCGAGGTCGACGGCGCCAACATCCTGCAGGTCTTCTTCCGCGTGTACCTGCCGAACATGACGCCGATCCTCGCGACCATCGCGATCTTCAGCGCGGTCACGCAGTGGAACAGCTTCCAGGACACCCTGATCTACATCACCGACCAGAGCCTGTACACGCTGCAGTACCTGCTCTACATGTTCATCAACCAGGCGTCCAGCCTCGCCCAGGCCGCGCAGAACGCCGGCGGCAATCTCGGGCAGATCGCCGGGGTGGCGACCCAGCAGACGCCGACGTCGATACGCATGACCGTCTCGGTGCTGGTCGTGCTGCCCATCATCTTCATCTACCCCCTGTTCCAGCGCTTCTTCGTGAAGGGCATCATGCTGGGCGCCGTCAAGGGTTGACGGCGGCCACGCACCACCAAGAAAGGAAAGCAATGAAGCTTCGAAAGAAGGTGTCCCTGGCGCTCGTGACGCTGCTCGCGGCGGGTTCCCTCGCCTCCTGCAGCGCGGGCGGCGCCGAGCAGGGCGCGATCGACGAGTTCCCCGAGAAGTGGGACAAGGAGATCACGATCGACGTGTTCGACGGTCTCGCGAACTACATGGGCATCCAGCAGGGCTGGTTCGCCAAGATCGTCGAAGACAAGTTCAACATGAAGCTCAACATCATCGCCCCCAACGTGGCGGGCGGCGGTGACACTCTCTACAACACCCGCGTCGCGGCCGGTGATCTGGGCGATCTGATCATCACCGACAAGGGCGAGAAGCTCGACGAGCTCATCGAGGGCGGCCTGGTGCAGGACTCCTCGAACTACGTGGGCGCGATGGACAACCTCGCCGAGTTCGATGCGGCCGTCGACAAGCTCAATGACGGGAAGGACGGCGTCTACGGCTTCCCCTCCTCGGTCTCCTCGCTCAAGCCCACCGAGCCGTCGGAGGGCCTGAATCCCACGTTCGGCCCGTACGTGCGCTGGGACTACTACAAAGAGGCGGGCTACCCCCAGATCAGCACCCTCGAAGACCTCCTCCCGGTGCTCGCCGACATGCAGGCGGCCCACCCCACCGCCGACAACGGACAGCCCACCTACGCCTTCTCGCTGTTCAAGGACTGGGACGGCAACATGATGGTCACGGCCAAGCAGCCCGCCTGCTTCTACGGCTACGACGAGATGGGCTTCGTGCTGGCCAAGGCCGACGGCTCGGACTACCAGAGCATCCTCGACCCCGACAGCGAGTACATGCGCAACCTGAAGCTGTACTTCGACGCCAACCAGCTGGGCCTGGTCGACCCGGAGTCGACGACGCAGAACTACGACACCCTGTTCTCGAAGTTCCAGAACGGGCAGGTGCTGTTCTCGTGGTGGCCGTGGCTCGGCCAGTCGGCGTACAACACCGAAGAGAACATGGCCGCGGGCAAGGGATTCGAGATGGTCCCGCTCGAGGACCAGAACATCTTCTCGTACGGCGCTGAGGCGTACGGGGGCAAGCCCGTGTTCGCCATCGGTTCGAAGGCGGAGGATCCCGAGCGCATCGCGGCGTTCATCGACTGGCTGTACTCCGCCGAGGGCGCGTATGCCAACAGCAGCCAGACCGGCGCATCGGCCGGCCCCCAGGGTCTCACCTGGGACGTCAACGACGCCGGCGAGCCCGAGCTGACCGACTTCGGCAGCCAGGTCTTCCTCGAGGGCGGCGCGACCGTTCCCGAGGAGTGGGGCGGCGGCGACTACGCCGACGGCGTCTCGGCCCTCAACCTGAATGCGGTCCTGCCGATCGAGGTCGACACCGAGACCGGGCTGCCGTACAGCTACACGTTCTGGCCGACGTACCAGGCATCCATCGCCAACCCCCTCACCGAGGACTGGTCGGCGAAGATGGGCGGCGTCACCTCCACCATGGAGTATCTGCAGACCAACGACCAGGTGCTGGTCGCGCCGGGTGCGAGCTACGCGGCGCCGGCCGACAGCTCCGAGATCGAGACGCTCCGCAACCAGGTCAAGGAGATCATCAAGCAGCTCTCGTGGCAGATGGTCTTCGCCGACAGCGAGGCGCAGTTCGAGTCGCTCCGCGACGAGCTCATCGAGACCGCGAACGGTCTGGGCTACGAGCAGGTGCTCGAGTTCGACATGGACAACGCCAAGTCGCAGAACGACGCGCGTGTCGCCGTGACGGAGGAGTTCGCCGGCTGACCCCCGCGTGACGCGAAGGGCTCGGGATGCCGCATCCCGAGCCCTTCGTCGTCCCCTGCGTGGCGGTAGTTGTGCCCTGCGCTGGGGTGCCGGGCGCGGCATCCGTGTCGGTAGTCGTCTGTCGGATCGGGACTCCGCGCATCCTCATCTGAGGACGTGGGCCGAGCTGAGGGCGGATCCGCGCGTATCGGTCCGCATCTCGGCCTGGTTCCTCAACTGAGGATTGCGGGCAGCGCGGCTGCGGGCTTTCGCGCATCCTCATCTGAGGACGTGTGCCGAGCTGAGGGCGCATCCGCGCGTATCGGTCCGCATCGTGGTCTGGTTCCTCAACTGAGGATTGCCGGCGGCGCGGATGCGGGCTTCCGCGCGAGCGTTCCTCATCTGAGGACGTGTGCCGAGGTGAGGGCGCATCCGCGCGTATCGGTCCGCATCTCGGCACACGTCCTCAACTGAGGAACGCTCGCGGGAGACGGATGCCGCGACCGCCGCCCCGTCGCAGCCCCGCCGCCCGCCGCGAGACGGGGATTTCCGCCGTCGAGACAAGGGATTCGCGCCGAGACCGAGGACGTGGCCCTCGGTCTCGACGAGAATCCCCGGTCTCGACGAGACAAGGCGGCGCGGACCGCCGGGACCGCCGCGCCGACGCGCCTCAGGCCTCGTGGCGGGTGAAGACGTTGCGGAAGAGGAAGGCCGTGGCGTAGGCGCCCACCGAGAACCCGATGGTGCCGACGAGGATCGCGGCCGGCGGGAACAGGATCATGAGGGCCACCGCGGTGACGGGGATGATGAGCACGCCGAGTGTGCGGACGGGCTCTGCCGCCGGGAGCAGCAGCGCGTTCTTGAGCGTCTGGCCCACCGTGTTGCGGAAGTACGCCACCTGGGCCATCGCATAGAGGAACGCGGCGAACAGGTACACCGCGCCGATCACGGCCACGACGCCGGCAACCCCCGCGAAGAGCGCGGGGTGTGCGAACCAGAACACGCTCGAGAATCCGAGGAGAGCGGCCGGCGCGAGCAGGCACAGCATCAGCACCGTCGCCCGCCCGAAGTTCGTGCGGAACGCGGGGAAGAAGTCCTTCAAGGGCCGGCCGCTCTCGTCGTCGGAGTACCGGATCGTCACCTCGTAGAGGGCGCTCGTCGCGGCGCCGATCGTCACGATCGGCAGGCACAGCACGATGTAGAGCAGGTTGAGCGCGACGAACGTCAGGAACGTCGAGAAGCCGCCGAGGGTGCGGCTGTCGGGGTCGATCCTCATCAACCGGCCACCCGCTGCCCGGGCCTCGAGATGTGCGCGCCGATCGCCGTCATGACGCCGCGGGCGCTCCGGTCAGGAGGGGCGGCAGCAGCCGCACCGCAGGCTTCGCGCCGTTCGCGAGGATCTCGCAGATCATGTCGGTCGCCGCCGCGCCGATGGCCTCCGCCGGCACCGCGATGCTGTCGGCGAGGCCCGAGACGGAGCGTGCCACGTCATCCGGGCACAGCGCGACGACGGCCAGGTCGTCGCCGCGCGCGTGCCCGCGCTGCGCGATGGTGGTGGCGACGTGCGGCAGCGCGCCCTCGTTGTGCACGAAGAATCCGGTGATGTCGGGGTCATCTGTCATCACCGCGTCGACGGTGGCGACCGACTCCGCGCTGCTCGGGCACGCGTGCACGCTGCCGGTCACCCCGTTGGCCTCGCAGGCCGCCAGGAAGCCGCGCGCGAGGCGGTCGGCGTAGGACGTGTGGCGCGACATGACCTCGGGCGGCGAGCCGATGAGGGCGACCCGCCGGTGCCCCAGCGCGACGAGGCGGTCCACCGCGAGCCAGCCGGCCGCCTCGAAGTCGAAGTCGACGCACGGGATCGCGCGGCGGCCCTCCGGCAGTCCGATGAGGACGCTCGGATGCCCGAGCCCCGAGAGGGTGTCGATGCGGGGGTCGTCGGACTCGACATCCATCACCAGCAGCGCGTCCACCATCGACCCCTTCGCCGCGCGCTGCAGCGCCTTGGCGTCGTCACTGGCGAGCAGGAGGATGTCGTAGCCGTGCTTGCGCGCCTGCGTCACGACCCCGGTGACGATCTGCATGATGACGTGCACGTCGACGCCGGTGCGCAGCGGCGCCTGGAGGCCGATGACGTTGGTCGACCGCGACGCGAGCGAACGCGCGCCGGCATGGGGGCTGAAGCCGAGGTGGTCGATGGCCTTCTCGACGCGGTCGCGCGTCTCCTGCGAGATGGCCCGCTTGCCGCTCATGACGTACGACACCGTCGAGATCGACACGCCCGCCGCCTGTGCGACGTCCGCGATCGTCACCATGAGGTTCCCCGTTCTCCTGCTTCGATCACCCGCGTGGTTCCGGGGGCGAGCTCGTATGTGCCGAGCGAACCGTCCGGCCCGTGCACCATCATTGTCGCGGGTCGCGCGCCGGCTCGAAGCCGCGCTCGCACGAGCCGCCCGCCGGCCCACTCCACGTCCACCGACACGTCCCCTCGGGAACGGATGCCGCGCACGGCGCCGTCCGGCCACTGCGGCGGCAGCGCGGGCAGCAGTTTCAGCCGCACGCGAGCCGGGTCGACAGGTCCCGACGGGTCGCCGACCCCTCCAGACCCGGACTCGAGCGGCGCGTCGAAGGACTGCAAGAGCGCCTCGGCGATCGCCGCGGTCAGCCCGAGATTGCCGTCGATCTGGTACGGCGGGTGGGCGCTGAACAGGTTCGGATAGAGCCCGCCGCGGTGCTCCGCAGCGGCGTCGGAGTCGTGTCCTCGCGCGCCCACCTCGGCCGGCCGGAGCGCCAGCCGCAGCTGGGCGTGCACCGCCTCGCCGTCGCCCAGCCGCGCCTGCATGGCGGCGCGCCACGCGAGCGCCCAGCCGGTCGACTCGGGACCGCGCAGCCGGATGGACTCGGATGCCGCGCGCGCGAGTCCCGGCGTCGCCTCAGGCGTGATCTGGGCCAGCGGGAAAAGCCCGACGAGGTGGGAGAGATGGCGGTGCTCGGGTTCGGCCTCCGGGCGTTCGCGGTCCCACTCGAGGAGGTCGCCCCGTGCCGAGATGCGCGGGTCGGGCAGCCTCCCCGTGAGCGCGGCGAGCTCCGCCACCCAGGGGGCGTCGACGCCCAGCGCCGCGGCACCGGCGCGGCAGATGCCGGCCAGCGCGCGCAGCAGCGCGACGTCCATCGCCGCCGTGATCGCGACCCCGCGCTCGCGGCCATCGGCGTCGAGGTAGTGGTTCTCGGGAGAGGTGGAGGGGCTCGTCCACGCCCGTTCGCCGTCGGTCCGGATCCACGACAGGGCGAAGGCCGCGGCCGACGAGAGCACCGGCCACGCCTCGTCGCGGAGGAAGTCGCGGTCGCCGCTGAACGCGTAGTGGTCCCACAGGTGCAGTGCGAGCCAGACCCCGCCCAGCGACCAGTTCGCCCATGCGGGGTCGCCGCGACCCGCGCCGACGGGGGCGGCATACGCCCAGGCATCCGAATTGTGATGGGCGACCCAGCCGTCGGCGCCGTAGAGCTCGCGCGCCACGAGGGGGCCGGTGGTCTCGGAGAGCCGCCGCGTGAACCGCAGCAGCGGCTCGTGGCACTCGGCGAGGCCGGTCGTCTCGGCCGGCCAGTACGCCATCTGGGTGTTGATGTTGAGCGTGTAGGCGCTCGACCACGGACCGGGCAGCTCGGCGTTCCAGAGGCCCTGCAGCGTGATCGGCAGCCCTCCCGGCTGTGACGACGCGATCAGGAGGTAGCGCCCGTAGTGGAAGGCGAGAGCCGCGAGGGAAGGGTCGTCGCTCTCCTGTGCGCGCCGCACGCGCTCGACGGTGTCGATGCTGTCGGCGCCGGACGCAGCCGGAAGCTCGAGCGCGCACCGCCGGTAGAGCTCGCCGTGGGCGGCGGTGTGCGCAGCGAGCAGTCCAGCCGCAGTGCTCGTGACATCGGCGGAGGTCGGGATGCCGCGGAGCAGGTCCTGCGCCCGCTGCAGCGCATCGCGGTCGTCGGCCGGCTCGCCCGGCAGCGAGGGGGCGGTGGCCGTGGCGATCGCGAACAGGTGGGTCGTGGCGGCGGAGGCGCTGAGCACGCCGTCGGTCACCTCGGCCGCGCCGAGCGAGCGCACGACGATCGCGCCGTGGCGTCCGGTCGCCTCGTCGTAGCGGATCGGCTCGGCGGGCTGCTCGTGCCCGGGCGCGACGTCGATCGGAAGCCACCGCTGCGTGACGAGGTCTCCGTCCACATCTGCGGCAGCGGACTTCGCCCGCAGCTGCGATCCGACGCCGAGCCGCACCGACACCGGCTTGTCGGCGGTGATCTCGTGCATGATCAGCCCCGTCACGAGGTCGGCCCAGGTGCGGTGCGTCACCCCGTCGTAGGAGTGGGTCGCGACGCCGGTCGCGAGGTCGAGGCGCCGCTGGAAGGCGTGGCGCGTTTCGTCTCGCTCGCGGTGTCTGAGCCTGTCGAAGGGCGCTCGCTCAACGACCGGGTGCTGGTTGTCCGGGGACGTTTCGTCTCGCTCGTGGTCCGGATCCCGGTCGTTGAGCGAGGGAGCGCCGGCGACCGAGACGAACCGCGCCGACCCTCCGGCCTCCGCGACCTCTATGTCGATCCATCCGAGCGGCAGGTAGGCCTGGACCCACGGCGTCTGCATCCCCTGCAGGAGCGCCTCCGCGGCGTCGAGGTCGCCCGCGTCGATCGCGGTGCGCACGGCTGCGAGCGCCTCCGGGCCGCGCGCCGTGACGCCGGCGAGGGGATCGGCGTCGGCGGTTCCCGACCACGCCGTGATGTCGTTCAGCCACAGCCGGTCGCCGCCGGCCAGTCCCGCGCACATCGCCCCGCGCAGGCCGTTGCCCACCGGGTACGCCTCGAGCCAGCGCGCCGCCGGAGCGGAGTCGCGCAGCTCGTGAAGGGCTCCGGCGAGGGGCTGGTCGACCGCATCGTCGCGGCGCGTGGACATCGTCACACCCTTAGTATATGTTCTCGGTGTTGAAGCGCTTCGAAAGTCCGAGACCGCTTTTCCGTCCGACCGATCTGCACGAACGAAACTCAGCGAAGAGGTTCCCGCTTCATGGCCGCCACCCCGCACCCGCGCCGCGTCGACGCATTCGGCGAACTCGCCGGCGAGCTCGGCTTCTGCTTCGGCGGGGACTACAACCCCGAGCAATGGCCGCGCGAGATCTGGCACGAGGATGCCGAGCTGATGGTCCGCGCGGGCGTCAACCTCGTGACGGTCGGCGTCTTCAGCTGGGCCCGGCTGGAGCCTTCGCCCGGTGAGCGCGACTTCGCCTGGCTCGACGAGGTGCTCGATCTGCTGCACGCGCACGGCATCGCCGTGGACCTCGCGACGCCGACGGCCTCGCCGCCGCCGTGGCTCGGCATCCTTCATCCCGAGACCTTGCCCGTGAACCCCGACGGGGTGCGGCTCGTCGCCGGGTCGCGCAACCAGTTCACGCCGGCGTCGCGCGTCTACCGGGAGCACGCGCTGTCCATCGCGACGGCGATGGCCGAGCGGTATGTCGATCACCCGGCCGTGCGCATGTGGCACGTGGGCAACGAGTTCGGCCAGATCGACTTCGGCGACGAGGCCGCGCGTGAGTTCCGGCTGTGGCTCCGCGAGCGCTACGGCACGATCGACGCGCTCAACGACGCGTGGGGGACGCTCGTGTGGTCCCAGCGCTACCGCGACTTCGACGAGATCCTGCCGCCGCGACGTATGCCGTACCTGGTCAACCCGGCGCAGTCGCTCGATTTCCGGCGCTACACGTCATGGGCGTTGCAGCGGGTGTTCGCCGAGCAGCGCGACGCGATCCGCGCGGCCGGCGCGACGCAGCCGGTCACCACGAACTTCATGGGCTTCGAGCCGCTCACGGACCTGTGGGAGTGGGCCTCGGAGGTCGACGTCATCGCCGACGACCAGTACCCCGACCACGGCGCGGCGACCGCGTCGTCCGACATCGCCCTCGTGCAGGACCTCATGCGCTCGCTCGGCGAGGGCCGACCGTGGGTGCTGATGGAGCAGTCGGTGAGCGCCACCTCGTGGCGCCCGCACAACCTGCCCAAGACGGCGGATCGGGCCCGCCTCGACTCGCTCCAGGCCGTCGCGCGGGGCGCCGATGCGATCTGCTTCTTCCAGTGGCGCCAGGCCCGCACGGGCGCCGAGCGCTTCCACTCCGCCCTGCTGCCGCACGCCGGCGCCGACACCGAGGTGTTCGCGAGCGCGTGCGCCCTCGGCGCCGACCTGCAGAAGCTCCGGCGCGTGGTCGGCGGCCGGGTCGCGGCATCCGTCGCCCTGCTCTTCGACTGGCCGTCGTGGTGGGCCGCCGAAGAGCCGGGTCGGCCGACCGAGCGCCTCCGCACCCTCGAGCAGGTGCAGCGGTGGCACCGCGCGCTGTGGCGCCGGGGCATCGCCGTCGACCTCGTGAAGCCCGGCGCCGACCTCTCCGCCTACGCCACGGTGCTGGTGCCGCACTCGTACATCGTCGAGACGGATGCCGCAGCCGCCCTCCGCGCGGCGGTCCAGCGCGGTGCGAGCCTCGTCGTGGGGCCGTTCTCGGGGGTCGCCGACGCCAACGCCGGCATCCTCACCGGCCGCTCGCCGGTGCTGCTGCGCGACCTGGTGGGCGTGAGCGGCGAGGAGTGGGTGGGCCTGCCGGACGCACCGACGCCCCTCACCGCGGAATCCGCCTGGGCGACCGCTCCCGCCGCGGCCGCGGCATCCGTACTCGGGGAACGCCTGCGCGCCGACGGCGCCGAGGTGCTCGCGCGCTTCGGCGGCGGACACCTGTCGGGCGCCCCCGCGATCACGCGGCACCGGGTGGGGGACGGCGCCGCCTGGTACGTCGGCGCGGTCCTGTCGGATGACGCTCTCGAGGCGGTCCTCGACGACGCGCTGAGCGCGGCCGGCGTGGCCGGCGTGCTCGGCGAGGGCGTCCTGCCCGACGGCGTCCTCCCCGACGACGTCGAGGCCGTGCGCCGCGGCGACGCCCTCTTCCTGCTCAACCACGGTGGGGCGACACGGCGCGTGGCCGTGCCTGGGCCCCACCGGGATCTCCTGTCGGACGCGGATGTCGACGGCCAGGTCACCCTGGCCCCCGGCGCCGCCATGGTGCTCATCGAAAGGCACGCAGAGTGAAGTTCACCGATGGCTACTGGCTCACGAGGCCCGGACTCACCCCGCTGTACGCGGTCGAGGTCGACGACATCCGCCACGACGAGGCGGCCGGGACCATGACGGTCTACGCGCCGACCGCCGTCATCCGCGACCGGGGCGACACCCTCAACCGTGCGATGCTCACGGTGACCCTGTCGGCCCCGGCGCCCGGCGTCGTCAAGGTGCGGCTCGAGCGGCACGCGGGCGCGGTGCACCGCGGACCCGACTTCGAGGTGTTCGGCGAGGACGGCTTCCGCCCCGAGATCGCGATCGACGACGAGGCCGGCATCCTCGATGCCGGCCCGCTGACGGCGCGCGTCTCGCGCGCCGCCGGGCAGTGGCGCATCGACTTCGAGAGCGAGGGCCGCGTGCTCACGAGCTCGCTGCCGCGCTCCATCGGCCACTTCACCGGCACCAGCGGCAAGAACGGCACCGCAGGCACCCCGGGCACGGCAGGCACTGCGGGCACGGCCGCCGGAGGGAGCCAGCCGACCTGGGTGCACCAGCAGCTGACCATCGAGCCGGGGGAGCGCGTCTACGGCCTCGGCGAGCGGTTCGGGGCGTTCGTGAAGAACGGCCAGGCGGTCGACACGTGGAACGCCGACGGCGGCACCTCGAGCGAGCAGGCCTACAAGAACGTGCCGTTCTACCTCACGAGCCGCGGCTACGGCGTCTTCGTGGACAACCCCGCGAACGTCTCGTTCGAGGTGGGCAGCGAGGTCAACTCGCGCGTGCAGTTCTCGGTCGACGGCGAATCGCTCGAGTACTACGTGATCGCCGGGCCGGAGCCCAAGGACGTGCTGCGCCGCTACACCGCCCTCACCGGGCGACCGGCGCGCGTGCCGGCGTGGTCGTTCGGGCTGTGGCTGACGACATCCTTCACCGCCAGCTACGACGAAGACACCGTGAGCGCCTTCGTCGACGGCATGGCCGAGCGCGACATCCCGCTGTCGGTGTTCCACTACGACTGCTTCTGGATGCGGGAGTACCAGTGGACCGATTTCGAGTGGGACGCCCGCGCCTTCCATGATCCGGTCGGCCAGATCGCCCGCATGCACGAGCGGGATGTGCATGTCTCGGTCTGGATCAATCCGTACATCGCGCAGCGGTCGGCGCTGTTCCGCGAGGCGGCGGAGAACGGCTACCTGCTCCGGCGCATCGACGGCAGCGTGTGGCAGTGGGACATGTGGCAGGCCGGCATGGGCCTGGTCGATTTCACGAATCCGGATGCCGCGGACTGGTATGTCGCGAAGCTGCAGGGTCTGCTCGATCAGGGTGTCGACGCCTTCAAGACCGACTTCGGCGAGCGGATCCCGGTCGAAGGCGTCGTGTGGCACGACGGCTCCGACCCGCACCGCATGCACAACTACTACGCGAAGCTCTACAACGAGGTCGTGTTCCGTGCGCTCGAACGGCACCATGGAGCCGGTGACGCGGTCGTCTTCGCGCGTTCCGCCACGGCGGGATCCCAGCAGTTCCCCGTGCACTGGGGCGGCGACAACGACTCGACGTTCCTGTCGATGGCCGAGTCCCTGCGCGGCGGCCTGTCGCTGGCCATGTCGGGCTTCGGCTACTGGAGCCACGACATCGGCGGGTTCGAGGGCACGCCCGACCCGGGCCTCTTCAAGCGCTGGCTCGCCTTCGGCCTGCTGTCGTCGCACTCGCGCCTGCACGGCTCGTCGTCGGTGCGCGTGCCGTGGGCCTTCGACGAGGAGGCCGTCGACATCGCGCGCAGGTTCACGAAGCTCAAGATGCGCCTGATGCCGTACCTGGCCGGCGCCGCGGAGCAGGCGCACCACGAGGGCACGCCGATGATGCGGCCGATGGTGCTCGAGTTCCCGGGCGACCGCTCCGGGTTCGACGCCGACACGCAGTACATGCTGGGCGACGCCCTCCTGGTCGCGCCGGTGTTCACCGCCGACGGCACCGTGGAGTACTACGTCCCCGAGGGGCAGTGGACCTCGCTCGTCGACGGCTCCGTGGTGGACGGCCGGCGCTGGGTGGCCGAGACCCACGGCTACGACTCGGTGCCGCTGCGGGTGCGGCCCGGCACGGTGCTGCCCTTCGGTGCCGACGACAGTCGTCCCGACTACGACTGGGCCGACGGCGTCACGCTCCGCTGCTTCGAGCTGCCCGACGGCTACGACGCGGTGACGAGGGTGCCCGGCCACGATGCCAAGGGGTCGATCGACGGGGTCGGCGCCACGACCTTCCGCGTACGCCGCGAAGGCAGCGCGATCATCGCGTCGTCGGACGACGCGCATGCCGCCTGGTCGCTGCAGGTGGGGGAGCGGGTCGCTCAGGCGGAGGCATCCGGAGAAGTTCGCATCGAGATCGAGGAGGATGAGCGATGAAGGAGACGCTGACGGATGCTGTAACCCCTCCGCACAGCGCGGGCGCGCTGAACGGAGCCTCCGGTGGCGGGGGCCCGGCCGGGGCGCAGCCGACGGAGAATCACGGCGTCGACGAGCCGGTGTTCCGGCAGGTCGACCAGCCGCTCGCCGTGCGGGCCGGCGACCTGCTCGAGCGGCTGACGCCGGACGAGCGCATCGCGATGCTGCACCAGGCGGCCCCCGCGATCGAGCGGCTTGGCGTCTCGGCCTGGCACACCGGCTGCGAGGCGCTCCACGGCGTCGCGTGGCTCGGTCGCGCGACGGTGTTCCCGCAGCCGGTCGGCCTGGCCGCGACGTGGGACACCGAGCTCGTGCGCCAGGTCGGCGAGGTCGCCGCGGTGGAGGTGCGCGCCAAGCGCGCCGAGAACCCGATGGTGAGCCTCAACGTCTGGGCGCCGGTCGTCAACACGCTGCGTCATCCCGCCTGGGGGCGCAACGAGGAGGGCTACTCCGAAGACCCGCACGTCACCGCGGTGTTCGGCACGGCCTACTCGCAGGGTCTTCGCGGGGACCACCCGCGGGTGTGGCGCACGGTGCCGGCCCTCAAGCACTTCCTCGCCTACAACAACGAGACGGACCGCTCGACGACGTCGTCCGAGATGTCGCTCCGCACCCTCCACGAAGAGGAGCTCCCCGCCTTCCGCGGAGCCCTCGAGGCCGGCGCCGCCGGCGGCATCATGCTCGCCTACAACCAGGTGAACGGCATCCCGGCGCACACCCAGCCCGAGCTCGTCGCGGAGGCGCGGTCGTGGTCGGACGAGTCGATCGCGGTGGTGTCGGATGCCGGTGCCCCGACGTTCCTCGTGAACACCCAGCGCGCCCAGCCGGATCATGTCCACGCGGCGGCGGCCCTGGTGCGCTCGGGCCTCGACTCCTTCACCGACAACGAGGCGAACGCGGAGCCCACCATCGGCTACCTGCGCGAGGCGCTCGAGGCCGGGCTCCTCACGACCGATGACATCGACCGGGCGGTGGTGCGGCTGCTCGAGTTGCGGATCCGCACGGGCGAGTTCGACGGCGCCGACGACCCCTATGCGGGCATCGGCGTCGAGGCGATCGACGCGCCGCAGGCGCGCGCGCTCGCCCGCGAGACGGTGGCGCGCTCCGTCGTCGTGCTGCGGAACGACGACGGGGTGCTGCCACTCTCGGACGTGAGCCGGGTGGCGGTGGTCGGGCCGTTGGCCGACCTGGTGCTCACCGACTGGTACGCGGGCACCCCGCCGTACGCGGTGGGGATCGGTGCAGCGTCCGCCGAGCGCTTCGGTGAGGCCGAGGTGGTCACGGGCGCCGACACGGTGGCACTGCGCGCAGCGTCGAACGGCCGGTACGTCGTCGCCGCGGCAGACGGGTCGGTCGTCGAGGCGTCGGCCGACAGCGTCGGCGAAGAGGCGCTGTTCGATGTGACGGACTGGGGTGACGGCATCCTGACCCTCCGCTCCCACGCGAGCGGGTTGCTGCTCACCGGGGGAGCGTGGCCGATGCGCGCCGACGCCGCCCGGGTCGGCGGCTGGGTCGTGCAGGAGAGCTTCCGCCGGCATCTGCACGCCGACGGCTCGTGGTCGCTGCTGCACCTCGGCTCCGGTCGCTGGGTGCGGACGTTCCGCGACTCGGGGCTGCTCGCCGCGGAGGCGGTGACCCTCGATCACGCCGAGCGGTTCGGCGTACGCGTCGTGCGCTCGGGTGCGTCGGCGGTCGCCGAGGCGGCCGCACGCGCCGACGCCGTCATCGTCGCTGTCGGCAACGACCCGCATCTGGCGGGCCGCGAGACCGAGGACCGGCCGCACCTGCGGCTGCCCGCCGCGGCCGCCGAGGTGTGGCGGGTCGCACGCGAGGCGAACCCGCGTGCGGTGCTCACGATCGTCTCGAGCTACCCGTATGTGCTGGACGACACGGATGCCGCCACCGTCGTGTGGTCGAGCCACGGCGGCCAGGAGCTCGGCCACGGCGTGATCGATGTGCTGTCGGGCGACCGCGAGCCCTACGGACGCCTGTCGCAGAGCTGGCCCGCCACCGAGGAGCAGGCCGGCGACCTGTTCGACTACGACACGCTGCGCCAGGGCGCGACCTACCGCCACCAGGCCGACCGGCCGACGTTCGCCTTCGGCCACGGCCTCACGTATTCCGCGGTCGCATACGAGTCGGTGGCGGTGGATGCCGCGGCGTCCGCGCCTGCGCCGACGCACCGTCACGCCGGCTTCGCGCCGCGTGCGGACGAGGCCGTCGTGCGGGCGGTGGTGCGGGTGCGCAACAGCGGCGACCGCGACGCCGAGGAGCTCGTGCAGCTGTACGCGCTGCCGTCGTCCGGTCTCGCTCTCCCGACGCCGCGCCGAGTCCTCGTCGCCTACCGTCGGGTGCGGCTCGCCCCCGGCGAGGTCGCCGACGTCGAGCTGTCGTTCTCGCCCGACCGCCTCGCGGTGTGGGATGACGACGTGCGCCTTGCGGGTGCGGTGGACGACTGGCTCCATGCCGGCGCCCTCCGAGTCCAGCCCGGTTCGTACGTCCTCGCGGCCGGCCCCTCGGCGTGGGACCTCCCGGTCCGCGCTGATCTCGAAGTCACGGCCACTTCCTGACGCACCCTTCGTCTCGTCGCCGGCGCACCTCGCTCAGGGACCGGAGCTTCCTGCCGGTCGCTGAGCGAGCGCCGGCGAGACGAAGCGCCGCACCTCTCGCCGACAGGTCAACCGGATCTGCGGCGAAGCCGCCCAGCCCGGTCGTTGAGCGAGCGAGGAACGAGCGAGACGAAACGCCCGCACCCGGAGCAGACGTGTGATGGCGTCAGGGGGCGAGCTCGGTCGCCAGGGCACGGGTCTCGGCGGGCGTCCAGGCGCGGTCGCCGAAAGCGTGCCGGTGGGCGAGCGAGAGCTCGGCGCCGGGCGCGAGCACGATGTGCTCGTCGAACGACGGAGAGGGCGCGATGATCGGGAACGGCTCGCTGCGCACGAACCAGCGGATCGGCGGCGCGCCGGTCGACGTGCCCGCGAACGCCAGCACGGTGCCGCCGCCGTCGAACTCGTCGTGCTCACCCGAGAGGGCGACCCACGGGGACTCGAGACCCATGACGGCGTCGGCGCCGGCGTCGTCGGGCAGGCCACCGGCAAGGACGCGGCCGCCCGTCCACGCGCGCGGCATCCGGATGACGAAGCCGGTGTAGCCGGCGTTCGGGCGGCCCTGCGTGGTGGGGCTGCCGAACTCGAGGTCGTGGCCGGCGACGTTGCGCAGCGTCGTGGCGAAGTCCAGCAGCCAGAGCCCCCGCTCGACGTCCACGCCGTGGAACCGGTGCGTGCGCGTCTCGGCCACCCATTCCTCGCCCGCCTGGGCGATCCAGGTGAGCTCTTCGGTGAACGACACGGCGGTGCCGGCATCCACGATCCCCGTGAAGCCGTCGTGACGCATGCGCCCGACGTTGTCGAGGAGGGCGTAGTCGCCGGTCTCGGGTCGGAAGGTGTTCCCGCCCCAGAAGTTCTGCCCCGACACGTGGGTCCAGGTCATCTGCAGGCCTTTGTGCCAGCGGTGGTCCCAAGGGCGGTAGGCCGTGATCGGCGCACCGTCGAGCGTCCGGAGCGGGTGCAGGAACGGCTTCGGGCCTTCTGACAGCGCCCCGCCGGGATCGAAGACATACCGCGCGATGTCGATCCCGCCCGTCGACACGGTCAGGTCGGTGTCATTGCGGCGCAGCGTGAGGTGGGGCACTCGTCCATTGTGCAGGAGAGCGCAGGAAAACGCTTCCCCGACGACGTTCGTCGTCAGAAGATGTGGCCAAGCTCGCGTATATAGCGCGTTTTGCGTCCGGGCGGTAGGGGGCGCATCGGGAATCGGGCTCGCGCTAACGTCGTCGTCATCTCAACCGAGACACCGCACCCCCCGCGGTGTCCACGAGACAAAGGAGAGATCACATGCTCTGGACAATCATCGGCCTCATCATCATCGGCCTCATCGCCGGCCTCATCGCTCGCGCCGTCATTCCCGGCAAGCAGAGCATGGGCATCCTGCTGACGATCGTCCTCGGAATCGTCGGCTCGTTCGTCGGCGGTTTCCTAGGCTTCCTGATCTTCGGCAGCGACCCCAACGGCGGCTTCCTGCAGCCGGCCGGCATCATCGGGTCCATCCTCGGAGCGATCATCGTGCTCGGCCTGTACGTGCTGTTCACGCGTCGCCGCGGAGTCACCCGGTCCTGATCGGCCCGCGGGCCGCAAGAAACGTCGCCCGAATCCACGCGTCCCTCGCGTGGGTTCGGGCGATTCTTCTGCCTGTGGTCAGCCGCGTTTCGTCTCGCTCGTTCCTCGCTCGCTCAACGACCGGGACCTTGACCTCCGGTCGTTGAGCGAGGGAGCGCCGTGAACGAGGCGAAACGCATCGGCTGTGCGAGGTCGGGCGCGTTTCGTCTCGCTCGTTCCTCGCTCGCTCAACGACCGGGACCTTGACCTCCGGTCGTTGAGCGAGGGAGCGCCGGCGACCGGGACCTCCGGTCGTTGAGCGAGGGAGCGCCGGCGACCGAGACGAAATGCCCCGAACCGACGGGCGGCACTGGGGCCTGATGTCGCGCGCTCGACGCCCGCGTCAGGCGCCGGCCAGCGCCTGAGACACCACCTCGCGGGCCTCGGCCTGCACCTGTGCCAGGTGCTCCGGTCCGCGGAGCGATTCGGCGTACAGCTTGTAGACGTCCTCGGTGCCCGACGGGCGCGCGGCGAACCAGGCATGCTCGGTCTGCACCTTGAGTCCGCCGATCGCCGCGCCGTTGCCGGGGGCGTGCGACAGCTTCGCGGTGATCGGCTCGCCGGCGAGCTCGGTCGCCGTGACCGCCTCCGGTGCCAGCTTTCCGAGTGCGGCCTTCTGGGCGGGGGATGCCGGGGCATCCACGCGCTGGTACGCCGAGGCGCCGAACTCGGCCTCGAGCTCCGCATAGCGCTGGGAGGGCGTCTTGCCCGTCACCGCGAGGATCTCGGCGGCGAGCAGGCACAGCAGGATGCCGTCCTTGTCGGTGGTCCAGACGCTGCCGTCGCGGCGCAGGAACGACGCGCCGGCCGACTCCTCGCCGCCGAAGGCGACGGATCCGTCGAGGAGTCCGGGAACGAACCACTTGAAGCCGACCGGCACCTCCAGCAGCGGCCGCCCGAGCGACGCGGCCACGCGGTCGATGATCATCGAGCTGACGAGAGTCTTGCCGACCGCGGCATCCGTCGGCCATTCCGGTCGATGCGAGTACAGGTAGTCGATGGCGACGGCCAGGTAGTGGTTGGGGTTCATCAGCCCCGCATCCGGCGTGACGATGCCGTGCCGGTCGGCGTCGGCGTCGTTGCCGGTCAGGATGTCGTACTCGTCGCGACGGCCGATGAGACCGGCCATCGCCGACGGCGACGACGGGTCCATGCGGATCTTCTCGTCCCAGTCGAGCGTCATGAACCGCCACGTCGGGTCGACGTCCGGGTTGACGACCGTGAGGTCGAGCTCGTGCACCTCGGCGATGAGCGCCCAGTATTCGACCGATGCGCCGCCGAGGGGGTCGGCGCCGATGCGCACCCCCGCGCGGCGGATCGCGTCGACGTCGATGATGTTCGCGAGGTCGCGCACGTACGCATCGCGGAAGTCGTACTCGCCGAGCGTGTCGGCGTCGATGTCGCGGAACGGCGTCCGTGCCACGCCTTCCAGGTTCGCCGCGATGAGCTCGTTGGCCCGATCGGCGATCCAGCCGGTCGCGTCGGTGTCGGCGGGGCCGCCGTTCGGCGGGTTGTACTTGAAGCCGCCGTCACGGGGCGGGTTGTGGCTCGGGGTCACCACGATGCCGTCGGAGCGGCTCGGGTCGGCGGCATCCTTCCCGCGGTTGTAGGTGAGTATGGCGTGGCTGAGCGCCGGCGTCGGCACCCACGAGTCCCGGGCGTCGACCCGTACGTCGATGCCGTTGGCGACGAGCACCTCGATGGCGCTGCGCTCGGCGGGAAGCGACAGCCCGTGCGTGTCGCGGCCGAGGAAGAGCGGCCCCTCGATGCGCTGCGACCGGCGGTAGTCGACGATCGCCTGGGTCGTGGCGAGGATGTGGGTCTCGTTGAAGCTGGCCGACAGCGACGAGCCGCGATGCCCGCTCGTGCCGAACGCGACGCGCTGTTCGGGCACGGCCGGATCCGGCGTGATGTCGTAGTAGGCGGAGATCACCTCATCGATATCGATGAGGTCGGATGGTTCGGCGGGCTGTCCTGCGCGACTCATGCGTCCAGTCTGCCCTCCCGCCGGGCGTCGCGCACAGCCGATGACGCTCGTGCGGCGTACCGTTCTCAGGAGCGGGTCCTCCCCTCGCACGAATCCGCCGCGGAATCACGCGCTCCGGACGGCGCGCTCACCCCCGTGATCCTGCGCACGGTACGCGGGGTCGACGGCGCCGGGGGCTGCGGGCCGGCCGGCAGGCGCCGGGCTAGGCTGGCACGCGTGACATCCGAGGTCGACGCCGTCGAGGCACCCGCTCCCGTCCGCCGCACCTACAGCTACCTGGGTCCGGCCGGCACGTTCACCGAGGCGGCGCTCGCGCAGGTACCCGAGGCGCGCGGTCACGAGTGGCGGTCGGTCCGCAACGTCGGCGAGGCGCTCGCGGACGTCGTCGAAGGCCGATCGGATGCCGCGATGATCGCCATCGAGAACTCCGTCGACGGCGGGGTGTCCACGGCGCAGGACGCCCTCGCGACGGTGCCGGGGCTCCGCATCGTGGGGGAGTACCTCGTCCCTGTGGAGTTCGTGCTGGTCGGGCGGCCCGGTGCCCGGCTCGAGGACGTGTCGCTGATCGCCGCCCACCCGGTGGCCTACGCGCAGTGCCTGCAGTGGCTCTCGGCCTCCCTGCCGGCCCACGCGCACGTGCCCGCGGCGAGCAATGTCGCGAGTGCGATGGGCCTCCTCGACGGTTCGAGCGATGCGGATGCCGCGATCGCCCCCCCGGGCATCCTCGAGCACCACGAGCTCGAGCTGCTCGCCTCGAACATCGGCGACAACCCTCACGCCGTGACGCGGTTCGTGCTGGTGAGCCGCACCGTGCCGCCGCCCCCGCCGACGGGCGCCGACAAGACCTCCCTCATCGTGGAGCTGCCCGACGACCATCCCGGCGCCCTGCTCGAGATGCTCGAGCAGTTCGCGACGCGCGGCATCAACCTGTCGCTGCTCGCGTCCCGCCCCATCGGCGACGAGCTCGGCCGCTACCGCTTCGTGGTCGATGCCGACGGGCACCTCGAGGACGAGCGCATGGCCGACGCCCTGATGGGTCTGCGGCGCTTCAGCCCCCGGGTCACCTTCCTCGGGTCGTACCCGCGGGCCGACCGGGCCGTCGTCCGCTACCCGGACCGCTACGCCGACGACGTCTTCGTCGAGGCGCGCGACTGGCTGCGGGGACTCATCTCCGGCGAGCCCGAGGTGCAGGACTGATCGCGTCGGGCGCAGTCATGCTCTCGCGCCGGGCTCGCGACCCCCACGGGTGAGCACGGGCCGGCACCCAGCTGCGGCCTCCGGCGCGGCTGTCGCCGCTGGCTATGCTGTAGCCGTGTCCGACTCGTCCACTGAATCCGAGTCGGCCGAGCGGGCGCCGGGCGCGCGCCTCCTGCGCACCAAGACGATGGTCCGGATGCCGCAGCCCGATGCCGTGAGCCGCCGGGCGCTGATCGAACGGGCGCGCACGCCGCACGCCCGGATCGTCGCGGTGACCGCACCCGCCGGCTACGGCAAGTCCACGATGCTGGCGGAGTGGGCGGCCCTCGAGGACCGGGCGGTGGCGTGGGCCACTGTCGACGCCTTGGACGACGACCCGGTGGCGTTGATGGAACTGCTGGCGGCGGCGTGTCACGACATCTCACCGCACGCGGGTGCCGTGGCGCAGCAGATGGGCGGCAGCGGCGCCGGTGTGCTGGGCCGGTCGGCGCCACTCCTGGCGGCAGTCCTGCGCCAAGCGCCTGCGCCTTTCGTGCTGTTCGTCGACGACGTGCACACGGCGGCATCGCCCGCATGCCGCGACGTGCTCGAGGTGATGCTCGCCGGAATGCCGGCGGGCTCGCAGATCGTGCTGGCGAGCAGGCACGAGCACGACTTCCTCGCCCGCTTCCGCGCGGCGGGGACGGTCTTCGAGGTCATTCCCGACGATCTGCGCGTGGATGCCGACGGCGCCCGAACGATGTTCGCGCGTGTGGATGCCGTCATCTCGGACGACGAACTGACCGCGGCGGTCGAACGATGCGAGGGGTGGCCGGCCGGCCTGCGCCTGTGCGCGCTGGCAGTCGATGCCGGCGCCGACATCGCCGAGCTGACGCGGGACGGCGCGTTCGCGGCGGACTACCTGTACGACGAGGCGCTGGCAGGCTTGTCCGCCGACGTCCGGGGCTTCCTCCGGCGCACGGCCGTGCTCGATCAGCTCTCCGGGCCGTTGTGCGACGCGGTTCTGCAGCGGGACGGCTCGCTCGCGGTGCTCCACGAGCTTGAGGCTCGCAACATCTTCGTCGTGGCCCTCGACCGGCGCCGCCGCTGGTTCCGCTACCACGACCTGTTCCGGGCCTTCCTGCTCGCCGACCTTCATCGCACCGAGCCGACGACCGTGGCGCCGCTGCACCGCCGCGCGGCGGAATGGCTCGAGGGGAACGGATCGCCCGAACTGGCGGTGGAGCATCGTCTCGCCGCCGGCGATCTGCCGCAGGCGGGAGAGCTCGTCGTCGGGTTGGCGATGCCGGTCTACCAGAGCGGGCGCGTGGTGGTCGTGGATCGGTGGCTGTCCGAGCTCGAGGCCGGCGGCGAGCCGATGTCGTCTCGCGTGCTGGCCATCGCGGGGTGGATCGCGATGCTCCGCGGCAACTCGGCGGCGGCCGAGAAGTGGACTGCTGCGCTGGGAGGGGAGGCGTCGTCCAGCCAGTCGCCCGGCGACGCGTCCGCTGCACGGTCGGCGCGCGCCATGATCGGCGTGGCGATGTGTGCCCGAGACTCCGCGCAGCTGCTGGAAGACGCCCTGCTGGCCGTCGAACTCGAGACCGAGCACAGTCGATGGCGCGGTCCGGCCCTGTACCTGCTCGGCACAGCGCACGTGCTCAACGGGGATGCCGCCGCTTCACGCGACGTCTTCGTGGCGGCGTCTGCGCACGCCCACGCGGCGCACAACACCGTCGCGGCGATCCTGAGCGACGCCGAGCTCGCCGTGCTGGCCTTGGAGAACGGCTCCCTCGAGGCCGCCGCCGCTCACGCCGGTGACGCCATGGCCGTCGTCGACGAGTCGCACCTGGACGGCTACCCGACGATCACGCTCGCGCTGGCGGTGAGTGCTCGGGTCGCGCTGCGACGGGGCGACACGGAGTCGATGAGCCGGCTCCTCGCTCGCGCGATGAGAGCGCGCATCGACTGCACCCACGCGATGCCCTTCGTGGCGGTCCGCTCGCGTCTGCAGCTGGCGATGGCGTTCGCCGCCACCGGCGATCGCGCGTCGTTGGCGCAGCTGCTGAGCGAGATCGACGACATCCTGGGGCGGCGGCCGCACCTTGCCCGACTCGCCGAGCAGACCGCGGAGTTCCGCCGCATCGTCGGCGATGAGTGGGCCATGGGCCTGCGTCCGCTGAGTCCCGCCGAGATGCGGCTGCTTCCCTACCTCCAGACCCACTTGACGGTCGCCGAGATCGGGAGTCGCCTGTTCATCTCGCGCAACACGGCGAGCACCGAGATCGGTTCGATCTACCGCAAGCTCGGCGTCGGAAGCCGCTCGGCGGCCGTCGGCCGCGCCATCGAACTGGGGCTGCTCGGCGAGTAAGCCGCCGACTCCGCGTCCGATGGCGCGCCGCCTGGCCTCAGGCGAGGCCGAGCTCGGCGGCGAGCAGCTCGAGGGTCTGCAGACGGCCGGGTGCGGCATCCATCGGCTCGTTCTCGTACGACCCGGCGATCGGCGAGATCATGACCTCGTCGACGCCGTGCCGAGTGGCGAAGGCACGGAGATCGCATGCCACGGCCGACGCCGTGCCGACGAACCACTTGGCGCGCGCCGAGGCCATGAACGTGTCGCCGGGGCCGGCGAAGTCCGCCGCTCCGGCGAGGGACTCCTCGACCGTCTCGAGGGCGACGAGCGGCTTGTTGGTGCGCAGCCGCGCGGTCATGCGCAGGTTGGGCAGCGCACGTGCCTCCGCTTCCTCGGCCGTCGGGGCGACGAGCACGTTGGCGGTCAGGAAGGTGCGCGGGGCGGCGAGCGTCTCGGACGGGACGAACGCCGTGCGGTACAGGTCGAGTGCGCGCTCGAGCCCTTCGCCCGAGAAGTGGTTCGCGAACACGTAGGGCAGGCCGAGGGATGCCGCGAGCTGCGCCGAGTAGTCGCTCGAGCCGAGCAGCCACACCTCGGGCGTGGTGGTGGCGGCCGGCGTCGCGTGCACGTCGTACGTGCCGCCCGACGTGAAGCGCAGCGAGGCTCCGTCGGGGGCGACCAGCGACATGATGTCGCGCACGTGGTCGGGGAAGCGCTCGACGTCGCTCGTGGTGCCGCTCTGGCGGAGCAGTTGCGTGATGACCGGGTCGGATCCCGGCGCCCGGCCGAGGCCCAGGTCGATCCGGCCGGGGGCGAGCGCCTCGAGGGCCGCGAACTGCTCGGCGACCACGAGCGGCGAGTGGTTGGGCAGCATGACCCCGCCCGAGCCGAGGCGGATGCGCGACGTCCGCGCGGCGGCGGCGTCGTGGAGGCGACCGCGGGCATGTTGTGGTGCTCGGCGAACCAGTACCGCCGGAAGCCGAGCCGGTCGGCCGCATCGACGACGGAGAGGGATGCCGCGACCGCCTGCGCGCTCGTCTGACCGGTGCGCACCGGAACGAGGTCCAGGACGGAAAGGGCGAGGGCGGACTGGGAGGGGTGGGG
>NZ_JBJDRK010000034.1:0-56397 GCF_044987405.1 Microbacterium sp. ZW T2_14
GCCGCTCCCGGATCGGCGCGAGACGCCCGCGACCGTCGCCGACTGGCGCGACGCGGGCAAGCCGACCGTCCACGACCTGCTCGACTCGCGCGGTGGCGTCAGCCGCACCCGCGCGGCGTCGGGGTGGCAAGGAGCCGTCCGCCGGGCAACCGGCGGTCTCGTCTCACCGGCACCGGGCCGCGCCGAGCGCGACCGGCTCGATCGCCAGAAGCGCGTGCAGCGTCGCCTCGATGCGCCGCGGACGATCGTGGTGCTCAACCCGAAGGGCGGCGCGCACAAGACGACGAGCACGCTACTGTTGGCGGCCACGTTCGGGACGGTGCGCGGCGGTGCGACGCTCGCGTGGGACAACAACGAGACCCGCGGCACGCTGGGCTGGCGCGCACAGAACACCCCGCACCACCGGACCGCCGTCGACCTCCTCGAAGACATCGACGAGTTCTGGAACCCGAGCGGCTCCAGCCTCGCGGCGCTCGACACGTACGTGCGCACGCAGGTCGACGCTCGCTTCGACGTGCTGGCGTCCGACGAGGATGCCGCCGCATCATCGACGATCGACTCCGCCGCGTTCGACCGGCTCCACTCGCTCCTGCGCCGCTACTACCGCCTGATGATCGTCGACACCGGCAACAACATGCGCGCCTCCAACTGGGTGGCGTCCGTCGCGGCTGCCGACCAGCTGGTGATCGTCTCCACCGTGCGGGAAGACACCGCGGCCAGCGCCGCATGGCTGCTCGACGGCCTTCGTGAGAAGGGCTTCGGCGACAAGATCGATGACGCGGTCACCGTGCTCACCGCCCCCTCGTCGCGCCCCGACCGCCGGCTCGAGGCCCGCCTCTCGCGTCACTTCGAGCAGGTGACCTCGGCGGTCGTCAACGCGCCGTTCGATCCGTCCCTGGTCGACGGCGGACCCATCGACTTCGATGCGCTGGCGCCCGAGACCCGCGACGCGTGGCTGACGGTGGCGGCCACCGTCGCGGATCGCCTCTGAGCTGACACTCGCCGCGACATCTGCCGATGCCCCGGCGTATTCCGCCCTAGTGGTGGTGGCCGACGCCGACCTGCGAGCCGGCGATCGGCTTCGCCGCGCCGGACGCGAGTCCCGACATCACGATGAGGCCGACGATGATCCAGAGGGTCGGCAGGATCCCGATCTCGTGGCTGATCCAGCCGAGGATCGGGGGGCCGCACAGGAACGCGAGGTAGCCGATCGTGGCGGCGGCGGAGACGGATGCCGCGGCCTTGGCGGGATCGTCCGCAGCGGCCGACATGCCCAGCGGGAAGCCCAGCGAGGCTCCCGCACCCCACAGCGCCACACCGATGAAGGCGATCGGAAGCGACGGGGCGAGAATGAACATCACGAGGCCGACGCCCGCGGTCACGGCGAGGATCCGCAGCGTCCACACCCGGCCGATGCGATCAACGAGCGGTCCGCCCAGGATGCGGAAGACGGTCATCGCCACCGAGAAGACGGTGAGCGCGACAGCCCCGACGGCCTCCGTCTCGCCGTGTCCGTCGACCACTGCGATCGCCAGCCAGTCGTTCGCGCTGCCCTCGGCGAACGCCATGCCGAGCATGATCGCGCCGATCGCGTAGGTGCGGGGGTCGCGCCACACCGAGAGCAGCTCCGCGAAGCGTTCCCGACGGCTCGTGGTGGTCGCCGGGTCGTCGAGGACGACCTCGCGCGTCGGCACCGCGCGCAGCGAGATCAGCCCGGCGGCGAGCACCAAGAGCGCGATGCCCCACAGGTGCCAGGCGACGCCGACGTTCCACGCGGCCATCGCCACGCCGATTCCTGCGCCGACGACGGTGCCGATGCTGAAGAACGCGTGGAAGAGCGGCATGAGGGTGCGCTCGAAGGCCTGCTCGACGGCCGCCGCCTCGACGTTCATCATGACGTCGGTGGAACTCATGCCGATGCCCATGAGGCCGAGGCCCACGGCGGTGACCGCGTACGACTCGAGGAACTGCACGCCGAGCCCGACGACGACCAGACCGAGCGAGAAGGCGATCACCGTCGCGACCATGCCGCGCCGGGCGCCCCAGCGCACCACGATGACGTTCGCCAGCGACAGTCCGACGATGGAGGCGGCGCCGGAGACGAACAGCAGCACGCCGATCTGCAGATCGGTGATGCCCAGGTCGTTCTTCACCGCGGGCAGCCGCGACGCCCAGGACGCGAAGCCGAGGCCGGTCACGAAGAAGATCGTGAAGATCGCGGTGCGCCAGGCGACCAGCTGTGTCCGGGTGAGCACGGTGTCCATCCGGACACTTTACCGAATCGATTCGACCGGTCGTCGCCTGGGCGGCTTGGACGGGCTACGATCGACACGACATGAGCCGTCAGGATGCCGGTACCCGCCGTGCCACGATCTCGGACGTCGCCCGTGAGGCAGGCGTCTCGCCGTCGACGGCATCCGTGGTCTTCAGCGGCAAGACGCCCGTGTCGGAGGCGACCCGGCGTCGCGTGCTCGACGCCGCCGGCGCCCTGGGCTACACCGGGCCCGATCCGCGGGCGGCATCGCTTCGGCGCGGGCGCTCGGGCATCGTCGGGGTCGTGTTCGAGGAGCATCTGCGGACGGCCTTCCTCGATCCGGTGAAGACGCTGATGATGGACGGTCTCGCCGACGCGGTCACCCCGATCGGCGCCGGCCTCCTCCTGCTCCGCGACCACGAGCCCACCGGGGTCGGGCCCTCGCTCACGACCGCGCCACTCGATGCGGCCGTGCTCATCGGGTGCAGCGGGCTGCTGCGCGAGTCTCTCGAGACCGTCAAGGCACGCGGCATCCCGGTCGTCGTCATCGAGGGCGACGCCGGCGACGACGTCCCCCGCATCGGCCTCGACAACCGCGAGGCGCAGCGCCAGGCCGCCAGCCACCTGCGCACGCTCGGACACCGTGAGGTCGCCGTGATCGCGCTGCCCGTGCGCGCCGGCTGGGAGCGAGGCTGGATCCACGACGATACGGCGATCTCGGTCGACGTCACGCGCGGGCGGCTCGCCGGTGCCCTGGACGTGTTCCCGGATGCCCGCACCTACGCCGCCGCCGGCAGCTTCATCGACGAGGGCCACGCGGCCGGCCGGGAGATCTTCGCCGACCCGGATCGACGGCCGACCGCCGTCATCGCGCAGAGCGATCTGCTCGCCGCCGGTGTGATCCGCGCGGCCGAGGAGGCGGGCCTGCGCGTGCCCGAGGATGTGAGCGTGACCGGCTTCGACGGCATCGTCGTGGACGGTCTCGCGCCGTACGAGCTGACGACGCTCGTGCAGCCCGCAGCCGACAAGGGCCGCGCCGCGGGCGCCGCGGTGGCCGCGATGCTGGAGGGCGAGCCGGCCGCCTCGATCCGGTTCACCTGCATCTTCCGTGAGGGCAACACCACGGGCCCGGTCCCGGCCGAGCGCTGAACCGGCGCCCACCAGTCGGCCACCGCCTCGCTCTGCCACGCGGCTCGACCGGCGGCGGCGTGCCGCGGCATCCGTCTCCCTCGCGTCCTCACATGAGGAAGCGAGCTGAGATGAGGAGCGGCGCGCGGAATGGGGGTCCTCATTCCGGCACGTTTCCTCAAACGAGGACGCGACGGCACGTTGGATGCCCGGCGCGACGGATGCATGCCGCGACGGTCAAGGGCCGGAACGCGCCCGGTAGGATGAACACGACACCCCGATCGCCTGGGCTCTGCGCCGTCCTTCGATGACTCGCGCCGGCCGACGACCACGAGGAGGCCCGAATGCTCCTCGTCCTCGGCGCGTTCGCGGTCGTTCCGATCCTGCTGCCGTGGCTCGTGGCGCGCATCGGCGCACGCGCGTTCTACGTGGCGGCGATCCTGCCGATCGCGGCCTTCGTTTACGCCGCGGTGCTCACTCCGCGCGTCATCGCCGGCGACATTCCGTTCGAGACATACGACTGGATCCCGCCGCTCGACATCGCGCTCTCGATGCGCATGGACACGCTGTCGTGGCTCATGACGCTGATCGTCACGGGGGTCGGCGCCCTGGTGATGATCTACTGCCGCTGGTACTTCCGCGGCAAGAAGGAGAACCTGGGCCAGTTCGCGGCCGTGCTCCTCGCGTTCGCCGGCGCGATGTACGGTCTGGTGCTCACCGACGACCTCGTCGTGCTGGTGATGTTCTGGGAAGTCACCAGCGTGCTGTCGTACCTCCTCATCGGGTACTACAACAAGCGGGCGGCGAGCCGCCGCGCCGCGCTGCAGGCGCTTCTCGTCACCACGCTGGGCGGACTCGTGATGCTCATCGGCGTCGTGCTGCTCGTCGTCGACGCCGGCACGTCGAGCATCTCGACGATCCTCGCCGAGGCGCCCAGCGGGCCGATCGTCGACGCCGCCCTGGTGCTGATCCTCGTCGGCGCGCTCAGCAAGTCGGCGATCTTCCCGTTCCACTTCTGGCTCCCCGGCGCCATGGCGGCGCCCACACCCGTGAGCGCCTACCTGCACGCCGCGGCGATGGTGAAGGCCGGCATCTACCTCATCGCCCGCCTCGCGCCGGTGTTCACGATCGCGCCCACCTGGCGGCCCATCGTGGTCGGGCTCGGCGTGTTCACGATGCTGCTCGGTGGCTTCCAGGCGCTGCGCGAGACCGACCTCAAGCGCGTGCTCGCGTTCGGCACGGTGAGCCAGCTCGGCATGCTGACCGTGGTGCTCGGCTACGGAACGAGGGACGTCGCCCTCGCCGGCCTCGGGCTGCTGCTGAGCCATGCGCTCTTCAAGTCGGCCCTGTTCCTCGTCGTCGGCGTCATCGACCGCCAGCTCTCGACGCGCGACCTGACCGAGCTGTCGGGGGTCGGGCGGCAGGCGCCCGTGCTCGCCACGTTCTCGATCATCGCCGTCGCCTCGATGGTCGGCATCATCCCGACGATCGGATTCGTCGCCAAGGAGGGCGCGCTCGCCGCCCTCCTGCACGAGGCGCTCGGCGGCGCGGCGTGGGGCATCGTCGCTCTCGTGGGCATCACGCTGGGCTCGGCGCTGACCGCGGGGTACGGCATCCGATTCCTCTGGGGCGCGTTCGCGACCAAGCGCCAGCCCAGCGGCGACCGGATGCCCGACACGGAATGGCCCGACCCGCCGATCGGCTTCCTCGTCGCACCGATCGTGCTCGCCGGCCTGACCGTGGTCGCCGGTGTCGCGGCCCCGTGGCTCGACAAGGCCTTCACCCCGTACGCCGATGAGGCACCCGCGGCGACGCCGGGCGTGACGGCTCCCGAGCACCTCGCGCATCTCGCCGTCTGGCACGGGTTCGAGGCCGCGCTGTGGATCTCGCTCGCCTCCATCGCGGGCGGAGTCCTCGTCTTCTGGTCGACCCGGCGCTGGCGCCCCGTCACGCGGCTGCTGCCGTTCACCGCCGCCGAGGCCTACAACGGCACGCTCCGCGGCATCGCGCGCCTCTCGGTCCTGACGACCAGCCTCACCCAGCGGGGCTCGCTGCCCGTGTACGTCGGCACGATCTTCGTGGTGTTCGTCGCCGCGGAGGGCACTGCCCTGATCGCCAGCGACGAGTGGCGCGCGCAGCTCGATGCCTTCCAGACGCCGACCCAGCTGTTCGTCGCCCCGCTGATGATCGCCGCCGGGCTCATCGCGATCCGCGCCCGCAAGCGCTACACCGGGGTGGTGCTCGTCTCCGTGACAGGGCTCGGCATGGTGCTGCTCTTCGCCACGAGCGGGGCGCCCGACCTCGCGCTCACGCAGATCCTCGTCGAGACCGTCACCCTGGTGGCGTTCGCGCTCGTGCTGCGGCGCATCCCCTCCCGGCTCGGCGAGCACAACGCGTCGGTATGGCCCGTCGCCCGCGCCGTGCTCGGGGCGGCCGTCGGCATCACCATGGCGCTCGTCGCCATCGTCGCGACCGGTGCGCGGGTCGAGAAGCCGATCTCGGAGCGCTTCCCCGAGCTGGCATACGAGCTCGGGCACGGCAAGAACGTGGTCAACGTCGCCCTGGTCGACCTGCGCGGATGGGACACGATGGGCGAGCTCTCGGTGCTGATCCTCGCGGCGACGGGTGTGGCATCCCTCGTCTTCGTCACCCACCGTGCCGACACGCTGTCGAGATTCATCGCGCCGCTTCCGTCCGGAGCGACGCGCGCGCGTCGCCCGCTCGTGGAGACCTCGGACGGGCTCAAGCAGCGGGGCGACGAGCGCGGCAGCGGGCGCACGGCGTGGCTCGTCGGCGGCCAGCGCGTGCGTCCTGAGAACCGCTCGATCATGCTCGAGGTGATCGTGCGCATCCTCTTCCACACGATCATCATCGTTTCGCTGTACCTGCTGTTCGCCGGGCACAACCTGCCCGGAGGCGGATTCGCAGGCGGCCTGGTCGCGGGCATGGCCCTCGTGATGCGCTACGTCGCGGGCGGCCGCTACGAACTGGGTGCGGCCGCGCCCACTGATGCGGGCCGCCTGCTCGGGGCGGGCATGACGATCGCGGTAGCCTGCGCCGTCGTGCCGGTGTTCTTCGGGTTCCCGCCGCTGTCGAGCTTCTTCTTCGAGGCGACGCTGCCGGTGCTCGGCCACGTCGAGTTCGTCACTTCGACGATCTTCGACGTCGGCGTCTACCTGGTCGTCATCGGCCTCGTGCTCGACGTGCTGCGCAGCCTCGGCGCCGAGGTCGACCGCCAGGCGCAGGCGCTGCGCGACGCGCAGGAGCCGGCTTCGCGTCAGCGGGTGAGCATTCCGTGAACGTCTCGCTGATCCTCATCATCGTCATGGCGGTGCTCTTCGCCTGCGGCGTCTACGCGATGCTCGAACGCAGCCTCACGCGCGTGCTGATCGGGTTCCTGCTGCTCGGCAACGCGACCAACCTCCTCCTGCTCATCGTGATGGGCGCGCCTGGGGTGGCGCCGTTCTTCGGTGCGGCAGCATCCGTCGAAGAGATGTCGGACCCGCTGCCGCAGGCCCTCACCCTCACCGCGATCGTCATCACCTTCGCCGTCTCGGCGTTCCTCCTCGCGCTCATCTACCGCTCGTGGCAGCTCGGTCAGGCCGACACCGTGGTCGACGACGTGGCAGACCTCGAGGTGCGCGAGCGCGGTCCCGAGGACGAGGACACGATGGACGAGGAGACCGAGATCGAGCACGCGGACGACGACGCCACGACGGACTTCGTGGGCACCGCCACCGCACCGATCACGATCCTCGGCACCCGCGACTTCGCGGGCCTGCGCGACGACGCACCGGTCGATCGCCCGGAACGCGGCCAGCGGCAGGGGTCGCGCGACCGCACTGACCGCGACGGGGGTGACGACGCATGATCCAGCTCGCGCCGACCCTCGTCCCGCTGCTCGTGACACTGCCGCTGCTCGGCGCCGCCATCGCACTCATCGCGGGGCGCCATCGCAAGACGCAGGTCGCCGTCTCGATCGTGACACTCACGGCCGTGCTCGTCATCGCAGCGATCCTGCTGTACGTCGTCGATGCAGGCGACGAGCCGATCGCCGTCTCGGTCGGCGGCTGGCCGGTCCCGTTCGGCATCGTGCTGTACGTCGACCGGCTCTCGGCGCTCCTCGTCGTCGTCTCGAGCATCGTGCTGCTCGCCGTCCTCCTCTTCTCGGTCGGCCAGGGCGCCGCCGACGGCGACGACGACACCCCGGTCTCGATCTTCCACCCCTCGTACCTGATCCTCGGCGCGGGCATCTTCAACGCGTTCATCGCCGGCGACCTGTTCAACCTCTACGTCGGGTTCGAGATCCTGCTCGTCGCGTCGTACGTGCTGATCACCCTGGGTTCGACCGAGTCGCGCATCCGCACCGGCGTCGTCTACATCGTGGTGTCGCTGGTGTCGTCGATCCTGTTCCTGGCCGCGATCGCGATGATCTACGGCGCGCTCGGCACCGTCAACATGGTGCAGATCTCCGAGCGGATGGGCGAGCTGCCGCAGGAGACGCAGCTGATCCTCCACCTCATGCTGCTGCTGGCGTTCAGCATCAAGGCGGCGGTCTTCCCGCTGTCGTTCTGGCTGCCCGACTCGTACCCGACCGCGCCCGCGCCGGTGACGGCGGTCTTCGCCGGCCTGCTGACGAAGGTCGGCGTGTACGCGATCATCCGTACCGAGACCGAGCTGTTCCTCTACAACGACGTGAACCAGCTGCTGATGTGGGTGGCACTGGCGACGATGATCGTCGGCGTGCTCGGCGCCGTGGCACAGGCCGAGCTCAAGCGGATCCTGTCGTTCACGCTGGTGAGCCATATCGGCTACATGATCTTCGGGCTCGCGATCGCGACCCCGGCGGCCATCGGCGCGACGATCTACTACATGATCCACCACATCGTGGTGCAGACGACGCTGTTCCTCGCCGTCGGGCTCGTGGAACGCCGTGCCGGGTCGACCTCGATCCTGCGCGTGAAGGGGCTCATGAAGGCGGCGCCCGTGATCGCCGTGCTCTACTTCATCCCCGCCGTCAACCTCGGCGGCCTGCCCCCGTTCTCCGGCTTCATCGGCAAGTTCGCGCTCTTCGATGCCGCCGCGCAGGTCGGCACGCCGATCATGATCGTGCTGATGGTGGGCGGCATCATCACGAGCCTGCTCACGCTCTACGCCCTCATGCGCGCGTGGAACCTGTCGTTCTGGCGGGAAGAGGACGACTCGGCAGAGACCGAGGCGCGCATCTCGTACCTCGGTTCGGCACCGGCGGCCGGAGTGGAGACCGAGCGCCGCGTCATCCCGAAGATCATGACGGCCGCGACGACCGGCATGGTCGCGATCACCGTCGCGCTCACCGTCTTCGCGGGGCCCCTCTACGAGGTGTGCACGCGCATCGGCGAGTCGCTGCTGCAGCCCGTGTCGCTCACAGAGCTGCAGAACGACGTGCAGGGACCGGAGAAGACGCCGTGAGCCCCGACCTGCCCCGCAACCGGCTGCACCGCGCCATCGTCACGCTCTGGCGCCAGCTGCCGTTCTTCGTATGGCTCATCGCCCTGTGGATGCTCCTGTGGGGCCAGTTCACGTGGCTCGCGTTCCTCACCGGCCTGATCGCGGCGATCGTCGTGACGCGCATCTTCCGCCTTCCGCCGGTCGAGCTCTCGGGCCGCGTGAACCTCTGGTGGGGCTTCGTCTTCGTGCTCGAGTTCATCGCGGCGGTGATCCACGGCTCGCTCACCGTGGCGTGGCAGGTGCTCGACTTCCGCCGGCAGCCGGGCGCCGCGATCATCGCCGTCCAGCTGCGCACCGACGACGACCTCATCATGACGCACACCGGCGTGACGGCATCCCTCATTCCCGGCTCGCTCATCGTCGAGACCGATCGAGATCGCCGCATCCTGTACCTGCACGTCATCGGTGTGCGCGACGACGCCGACGTCGAGAGGCAGCGTGCCAGCGTGCATCACTGGGAGGCGCGCATCGTCCGCGCGGTGGGGTCGCGCGCGCAGCTGCGGGCGATCCGAGCGGATGCCGCGGCCCGGCGCCCTTCGACGGAGTCAGGGTCCGCGGCGCGGGGCTCCGGGACCGCGCGGCGGGGAGGTGCGCGATGAATGCACTGATGATCGTGATCTACGTGATCTTCGGCGTCGCGGCGCTGCTGACGCTGTGGCGGATCGTCATCGGGCCGTCGATCCTCGACAGGGCCGTGGCATCCGATGTCCTCCTCACCGAGGTGATGTGCGTGCTGGGTGCCGAGATGGCGATCAACCACCACACGCGGACGCTGCCGGTACTGCTGATCATCGCGGCCGTGGGCGTGTTCGGGTCGATCTCGATCGCCCGCTTCGTGGCGAGAAGGGACCAGGGACGATGAACGAGATCCTGGATGTCGCGGCCCTCGTCCTGATCCTCATGGGCGCGCTGCTGTGCCTCACCGCCGCGATCGGTGTGCTGCGGTTCCGCGACGTGCCGAGCCGGCTTCACGCGGCGACCAAGCCCCAGGTGTTCGGCCTCATGCTGATCTGCCTTGCGATCGCGCTGTCGCTGCGGTCGTGGCCGGTGGTGGCGTTCCTCGTGCCGATCGCGCTCATCCAGCTGGCGACGGCGCCGCTGTCGGCCCACATGGTGGGGCGCCAGGCGTACCGCAACGGCACGATCGACGAGGGCGGGCTGCACGTCGACGAGCTCGCCGAGTCCAAGCGCACGCCTCCCGCCGCCGGGGGCTGACCACGGCGGCTGACGGCGGTCGACCCGCGGTCAGCCGGAGGCGCTGCGAGGGCCGGCCGGGGCGGGGGGCGTGCGGCGCGCCCAGGCCGGCGCCCTCTCGGGCCGGGGCCCGACGCCGATGACGAACGCCGGGATGACGGTCAGTCCGGGCAGGCGGCGGATGAGCCGGATGAGGCGGTGCGGCGGTGTGATTCCCTTGCTGCTGAGCGCCGGCAGGATGAGGCGCGCGTGGATGAAGCGCTGCAGCGCCTGGATCAGGATCGTCGGCATCGTCCGGCGGCGCTGCACGCGGGCGAGCACCCGCTCGCCGTCGCGCACAGGGCCGCGGAACGTGCCACGCCGCAGCGGGTTGGCCAGGATGCGGGCGGCGGCGACCGCGTCCTGCACGGCGAGGTTGATGCCGACGCCGCCGACCGGCGACATCGCGTGGGCGGCGTCCCCGATGCACAGCACGCCGGGCGCGTACCAGCGGCGCAGGCGGTCGAGCCGCACATCGAGGTGCTTGACGTCGTCCATCGATGCGATGCCGTCGACGTCGCCGGCGAGCTCGGGGAGCAGCTGCGCGGTGTCGGCGCGGAAGGCCTCGATCCCACGGCGGCGGACTGCGGCGTCGGTGCCCTTGCGCCCGAGGGCCGCGACCTGGACGTAGCCCCGGCGGGGGATCGCGATGGCGACCCGTCCCTTGCCGATGCGGGGCAGGAGGGACTCGCCGAGCGGCTGCGCCGTGTTCACGCGGTACCACCAGACATCGAAGCCGACCTGGAACTCCCGCGCCGGAAGACCGACGGTGCGGCGGACCACCGACCAACGACCGTCGCACGCGACAGTGAGGTCGGCGAGGAGCCGGCTGTCACCCGCCGGTGACGAGTACTCCACGCCCACCACGCGATCGCCGTCGCGGATGACACCGGTCGCCTCGTGCTCGGTGCGCAGGGTGAAGGACGGTTCGGCGGCAGCGGCATCCGCGATGAGGTCGAGCAGGTCCCACTGCGGCACCATCGCGACATACGGATGCCGCACACGCAGGCGCGAGAAGTCGGCCATCTGCACGTCCTGGCCGGCCGGGCCGGGCAGCACGACCCGGCTGATCCGCGAGTGCGGCAGCGCGTCGAACCGGTCGAACAGCCCGAGGTCGTCGAGCAGGCCGAGCGTGGTCGGATGGACGGTGTCGCCGCGGAAGTCCCGGAGGAAGTCGGCGTGCTTCTCCAGCACCGTGACCTGCACGCCCGCCCGCGCGAGCAGCAGGCCGAGCACGAGGCCGGCCGGCCCGCCGCCCACGATGGCGCACGTCGTCCGCATCGATCCGGCTGCCCCCGGAGCGGCGGTCATGTCGGCATCCGTCTCCCGCATCGGTCCGCTCTCCACGTCCGACACCTCCTCGAGTCCTCGGGCTCGGGCGAGCACCGATTCGAACCCAGGGTACGACCGCCGCCTCGGCGAGGGGCTAGGCGCGTTCGACCGGCAGCCACAGCTCCGACGTCGCGGTGCGGAAGTCGTCTGCGCGCTCGATGATCGCCACGATCGAGGGCCCCGGTCGCAGGCGCCACGGGTTCGAGGGGAACCAGTCGGTGGCGGTCGCGGCCCACGTGGACTGCAGGGCGGCGGGGTACGGGCCGGAGGTGCGGAACACCGCCCAGCTGCCGGCCGGCACCGCGATCACGTCGAGATCGCCGGGGACGGTCGTGCCCTCGGCGACGGCGACCCCGTGCAGGTACGTCAGCTCGCTGCCCTCGGTGTAGTCGGGCTCGACGTCGGCGCTCACCTGCAGCAGCCCCGCGGGCTCGGCGCTGCTCAGCGCCTTGAGCCGCAGGTGCTCGTCGGCGGGGAGCGAGGCGATGTGCGCCTGGATGTGCGGGTTGACCCCTTCGTGGATGAGGGGCACGCGGGCGGCGTGGCCGATGAGCCGGAGGTCGGGGAGGTCTGCGATGCGGGTGTCCATGGGTGTGTTCCCTTCTACTGTCAGGCGGAACCTGAGCTGCGGTTGTGTACGAAGGGGACCGCCGTCGCGGCGCACGTCGCCGGGACCGACACCGTGCACGCCGCGGAACGCCCGGCCGAACGCCTCGGTCGAGCCGTAGCCGTAGCGGACCGCGATCCCGAGCAGCTCGCCGCCGCCGACGACGTCAGCCGCGGCGACCGACATCCTCCGTCGTCGGACGTATTCCGACAGCGGCATGCCCGCCAGTGACGAGAACATCCGGCGCAGGTGGTACTCGGTCGTGCCGAGACTGCGCGCCAGGTCGGCGACGTCGATGTCCTGGGTGAGATGGTCCTCGACGTACTCGACGACCCGGTTGAGAATCGCGATCACGGTTCCTCCTTCGACATCCAGCCTCGCTGTCGGTGGCAATCCGCACCCTACTATCGCGGTCCGAATCGATCGGCGGGCATCCCGCGACCGAACCGCCCGCGCTCGCCGCGGGCCTCAGGCGTTTCGTCTCGCTCGCTGGCGCTCGCTCGCTCAACGACCGGAACCCGTCGCTCGCTGGCGCTCGCTCGCTCACCGACCGGAACACGTCCCTCGGTCGTCGCGTCGCTCGCTCAACGGGAAGCCGTCCCTCGGTCGTTGAGCGAGCGAGGAACGAGCGAGACGAAACATCTCTCAGCGGGCGCAGCAGCACCGCGCGCAGCGGCACCGAACGCGTCGTGTCAGGGCGTGAGCACCAGGGTGTCGGTGGTGGCCGCATCCACCGCCTTCGACGAGAACGCCCACGGCGTCAGCTCGGCCTTCTGCCACGACTCGACCTGGTCGGTGTAGTTCGTGTGGAAGGCGTGGCCGCTCTCGCCGGTGAGCTGGTTCCAGCGCGAGTCGTCGAAGTCCGCCAGGTCGACGATCATGCGCATCGACGGCACGGTGATGGTCGCGAAGCTCTGCCCGAGGTCCCAGCCCGTCGCGTTGACCACCGACGAGCCGCCGCCGACCGGGTAGGGTCCACGGTTGAAGAGCCACTCGATCGGCGCGATGCCCGACTCGCCGAAGCTGCCGTTGGTCAGGGGCAGCGCGTGCAGCGAGCCCCAGTTCCAGCGCGACGCGTTGTCGCCCTGCTCGTCGACCAGGCGCTCGTACGCGTCGATCGCCGAGCGCTTCAGCATGTCGGTCATGCCCGCGACGCCGAGCTCCTGGTTCGTCCACCACGGCGACTGGTCGTCGTCGAGCAGTGCGTCGACGACCAGGAACAGCCGGCCCTGGCCGCTGAGCGGCGCGGCGCTCTCGCGACCGTCCACGAACACGTTCTCGACGAGGGTGTCCCACAGCACGTTCGCGTAGGCGGCGGCTGCCGAGTCGGGGCTGCTCTGGGCATCCCATTCCTGCAGGAGGTCGAGCGCGGCATCCGTCTCGTCATCACCCGTGGTGATGTCGGCGTATGCGGCGGTCAGCCGCATGCCGATGAAGGAGTAGTTGTCGGCCTGGATCGCGTTGAGATCGTCGGCCGTGACGGGGCCCTTCGCGATCGCGCGCTGGATCAGCTCGTCGATGCGCGCGGCCCGCCAGCCGTAGTCCCAGTCCCTGGTGAGGCCGTACTTGTAGTCGGCGGCGACGATCGCGTT
Organism: Microbacterium sp. ZW T2_14; assembly: GCF_044987405.1. Classification (NCBI taxonomy): domain Bacteria; kingdom Bacillati; phylum Actinomycetota; class Actinomycetes; order Micrococcales; family Microbacteriaceae; genus Microbacterium; species Microbacterium sp. ZW T2_14. Next base: position 13,637 of record NZ_JBJDRK010000034.1, read on the forward strand.
GTTCGCGGTGACGATGTAGCCCTCGGTGGGGTTGTACGAGACGGGGAGCTCTTCGAAGGGGATGTACCCCTGCCATGCGTACGCCGAGTCCCAGCCGGGCTGCGGCATCGACCCGTCGCCGGCACCGCGGATCGGCAGCTTGCCGGGCGTCTGGTAGCCGATGTTGCCGTCCACGTCGGCGTAGATCAGGTTCTGTGCCGGCACGTCGAAGAGGGCGGCGGCCCCGCGGAAGTCGTCGAAGTCCTTCGCGGTGTTGAGGGCGAAGATGGCGGATGCTGTCGTCCCGGGCTGCAGAGCGGTCCAGCGCAGGCTCACCGCATAGTCCCCCTCCGGAGCGGCTGCCGGCGCGGCGACCGTGCCGGCAGTGCCGGTGTACGGGTTCTCGGCGATCGCGGTGAAGTCGTCGGTGAGCCCCGAGACGAGGGGGCCGTTCGCGGTGGAGCGCACCTCGAGCTGGACGTCGTCGCCACCGGCGACCTTGAACGTCTCGGTGTGGGTCTCGAGCGGCACGAGGGCGCCGTCGTACCAGTACGAGTCGCCCTCGATCTTCTCGAGGTAGAGGTCGGTGACGTCGGTGGTGAGGTTGGTGAAGCCCCACGCGATGCGGTCGTTGTGCCCGATGACGACACCCGGCAGGCCGGAGAAGCCGAACCCGGCGACGTCGAACGGGCACTCCTCGGAGACCGTGGAGCACTTCAGCTGGATCTGGTGCCAGACGCTCGGCAGCGAGGCGCCGAGGTGAGGGTCGTTCGCGAGGAGCGGCATCCCGGACTCGGTGACGCTGCCCGACACCACCCACGAGTTCGAGCCGATCCCTTCCCCTGCGTCGCCGACGAGATCGCTCACGGCGTCGAGCACGGTGTCGGCCTGGCTCCACTCGATGGCGGCGGTGGCGGAGGGGGTCGTGTCGCCCGAGGCGTCGCCGGATGCGTCGCCGCCGGAGCCGCCGTCACCCTCGGCTGCGCCCTCGGCGGGGAGATCGGGTGCCGTGCCGACCGCCGGAACCGCAGAGATCTTGGGCACGATCACGGGGTTCCGGTCGAACGGGTAGCCCGGGTAGAGGCCGTCGATCTGCGCCTCGGTGAAGTCGGAGGCGAGAACCGCGCGCTCGGTCTCGTTCTCGATGTTGCTGCGGAGGTCCCACGCCATCGCCTTCAGCCACGCGACCGAGTCGGCGGGCGTCCACGGCTCGATCTCGTAGTCGGGGTTCTGCAGGCCCAGCACCGCGTACTCGAACGAGGCGTCGGCGCCCTGGTTGTCGGCCAGGTAGGCGTTCACGCCGTCGGCGTACGCGTCGTAGTAGGCGCGCTCGGTCTCGCTGAGCGCCTCCACCTCCTGCTCAGCCGTCGCGTGCCAGCCGAGGGTGCGCAGGAACTTGTCGGTCCCGAGCTGCGACTCGCCGAACAGCTCCGAGAGGCGTCCACTCGTGACGTGCCGGCGGAAGTCCATCTCCCAGAACCGGTCCTGCGCCTGCACGTACCCCTGCGCGAAGAAGAGGTCGTGCGAGGAGTCGGCGGTGATCGTCGGGATGCCGAGCACGTCGCGCTGCACGGTCACCTCTGCATCGAGGCCGGGTGCCTTCACCTCGCCACTGAGCTGCGGGAAGGAGCGCTGCGCCGTGAACGCGACGAAGCCGACGGCGACGAGGGCGAGGACGACCACGCCGGCGAGGATGCTGTAGAGCGTGATGCCGACCGTCCGCCCGACGGACCGACGGGGAGCGGTGTCGTCGAGGGCGTAGGGGGAGGGCTGGGGCTTCGGCATTGAAGAGCTTTCCGAGCGAGGGTGGGGGGACGCAGTGCCAAGGACCGCGGTATTCGGTTCCTGTGCCTTCGGGGTGCACAGGCGCCGCTCCCGCATGCTATCCCCGGGGCGTGCGTTGTGCCGAATCGCATTCGCTTTTCGCCCCACGATCGGGCTGTTGTCGCGGTCCGCGTCCCCGGGGGTGCCGGCGCTGCACGGATGCCGGCCCCCGCGTCAGCCGATCACGCTGGGCTGCAGGTCGCGCAGCGTGCGGAAGTGGGTCATCCGCGTGACGCCGATCGCCGCGACCAGTCCCGCGCCGACCAGCCACATGAGCAGCACGGTCAGGTCGAGCCAGACCCGGTCGGCGTTGCCGCCGTACATCACCTGACGCATGGCGTCGACGACGTAGCCCATGGGCAGCACGTGATGCAGTGCCGCCAGCGGCGCCGGCAGCGTCTGCCACGGGAACGTCCCGCCCGCGGTCACGAGCTGCAGCACCATCAGCACCAGGCCGAGGAACTGACCGACAGAGCCGAGCCAGACGTTCAGCGCCAGCACGATCGCCGCGTACGTCGCGCTCGCGAGCAGCAGGATCCCCAGCGTGGCGAGCGGGTGGGCGAAGGAGAAGCCCAGCGCGAGCGCGAGCACGCCGAAGAGCCCGATCATCTGCAGACCGCCCAGGAGCGCCGGGGTCGCCCAGCCCGCGAGCGTGATGCGGATCGGGGAGTGCAGCGCCGTGACGGCGCGCTTCGAGACCGGCTTGACGATGAGGAACAGGGCGTAGATGCCGATCCAGCCGGCGAGGGCGGCGAAGAACGGAGCGAGGCCGGCGCCGTAGTTCTGCGCCTGCGTGAGCGACGACCGCTCGATCTCCACGGGCGCGGCGAGTGTGGCGGCCTGCGCCTCGCGGGTCGCCGCGTCGAACGACGGCAGCTGGGCGGCGCCCGCGGAGAGCCCGTCGCGCAGCTGTGTCGCGCCGTCCTCGAGCTGGGTCAGTCCATCGCCGAGCGCGGCGGCGCCGCCCTGCAGCTGGGATGCCCCGTCGGCGGCGGTCGCTGTGCCCGTCGCGAGGTCGGCGGCACCCGTGGACACCGTCGCTGCGCCCGCCGACACCTGCTGCGCGCCGTCGTTCAGTCGGTCGATCTGCGCGACGGCGCCCTGCACGCGCTGATCGACCGCGATGAGCCGATCGCCGACCGGATCGAGCTTTGCCAGCACGTCGTCGATGCGCGCCTGGTCGACACCGGCGTCGGTGAGGGCGGTGGTGATGTCGTCGCGCACCTGGGGCAGCGCCGACGCCGCGTCCGACGAGGCGGTCCCGATGCGATCGGCGATCGCGTCGAGCTGCGCGGTGCCGTCGGCGACTTGGGCCGCGCCGTCCGCGACCTGCGCGGCACCGGCAGACAGCTGGGCGGAGCCGTCGCGCAGCTGCGCGGTGCCGTCGGCGAGCTGCGTCGCACCGGCCGTGAGCTGCGAGGCGCCGTCGCCGGCCTGCGCGAGGCCGTCGACCAGCTGCGAGGCGCCGGTGGCGGCATCCGTCAGCTGGATGCGGATGGCGTCGAGCGCGTCGAGCATGGTGAGACCCGCCTCGGCCACGACCTTGTCGGTGATCGTGGTCTGGATGCGCTCGACTGCCTGAGTGCCGATCGTCGAGGCGAGGTAGTTGTTGGCGTCGCTGGTGTGCAGCACGATGTCGGCGGTGCGAGGCTCGCCGGTCGTGATGGATGCTATGGATGCCGTGAAATCGGCGGGCAGCTCGATCGCGAAGTCGTACGTGCCGTCGTCGAGACCCGCATCGGCCTCGTCGGCGGTCGCCAGGTGCCAGTCGAACGTGCCGTCCTCGATGAGCTCCTGCGCGACCTCGTCGCCGAGATTGCGGTCGGTGCCGTTGAGCTGCGCGCCGGCGTCCGCGACGACGAGGGCGACCGGCACCTGATCGAGCTGACCGTAGGGATCGCGGTTCGCCCAGAGGTACAGGCCGCCGTACAGGATCGGCACCACCATCAGCGCGATCAGCGCGATGAGCGACATGCGCGTCGACGTGAGCCGCCGCAGCTCGGCGAGGATCATCTGGGGGACCTTCATGAACGGCCGCCCTTCGTACGGGCCGTGAGGCGGCGGAGGCGGGGGCGCGCTGTCGCTGAGCGCGAATGGTTCCCGCTCGTCGAGCGATCGGGCTCGGCGGCCGGCGCGGTCGGCTCGGCGACGGGCGCGGAGGCCTGGCCGGCGATCACCAGCACGGCGAGGCCGCGTGCCGCGAAGTCCTCGGCGATGGCCCACCAGGCGGCGGGCTCGCCGCCGTGGCGGTCGGGTGAGACGAGCACGAGGCCCCCGACGCCCTTGCGCAGCACCGCGAGTTCGCAGAGCGCGCGCACGCGGTCGGCGGGGTCGACGTTCGAGACGGGGAGGGATGCCGCGTCCCCGAGCCGCTGCTGCTCCAGCCAGCGCCGCACGGCGAGAGGGTCCGACCGGCGACCGGCGAACATGAGCTCTTCCGCGGCGACGCCGGCGAGCGTGACGTTCGGCTCGGGCTCCGAGATCTCGGGGGCGTCGACGACAGCCACCCGGCGACGCAGCGCGGCGGAGTCCGTCCGCCCGTCGATGGCGACGCGTCCGGTGTCAGGGCGCATGCGTCCCGACGCGATGAGCCCGAGCACCGTGGGCCGCTGCTCGGTCTCGGCGACGACCAGGGTGGCGCGACCGGACTCGAAGACCGCCGACGTCAGGGGCAGCGCGTGTTCGCGGCGACCCTTGCCCACAGCATCCAGCTCGATCTTCACGCGCTCGCCCCCTCGGTCGTCGAGGCCTGAGCAGGCGTGAGCACGTCGGGGTGGGCCTCGAGCAGCGCCGCCGCCTCGCGCCAGGACAGGCCCGCGATGCTGAGCACGGCACGCACCGCGAGGTCCCGCGCCGCCGGGGACGAGGCATCCATCCGCGTGATCACCGTGCGCGCGGTCTCTTCGACGAGCCGCGCGAGCGTCGGGGCGGTGACGTCGGTGCGCAGCACCTCTGCGTCCTGACCGTCGCGGACGATGCGCACCACCGTGCGCCGCAGCGGGGCGAGCGCGGTCGCGGTCTCTTCGAGGTGGGCCTCGTCCAGCGCGATCGCGGCGAGCACCTGCACGTGAGACGCCTCGGTCCAGAGCCCTGCCGCCAGTCGGGCCAGTGCCACGCGCGCGTCGGCGTCGTCGATGGTGTCGGCGATCGCGTTGAACCGGGTGGCGCCCTGCGCGACAAGTTCACGCACCAGCGCATCGCGGTCGTCGAAATGGCCGTACAGCGCTCGCCGCGTGAGTCCCGCCTGGCGGGCGATGGCGTCGACCGACGCACGCGGGTCGTGTGCGAGGGCCACGATGGCCGCAGCCAGGATCCCGGCGCGGTTCTCCAAGGCGTCGCGCCGCGGCCGGCGCGCCGCATCCGTCGAGGTGCTCATGCATCCAGGTTAGCGATCTTGCACAACACTGTGCAAGATAGAGGAGGAACGCAAAGCAGAGGCTCAGCTTCGGCGGCGCCCCCGCCGGTCGACCCGGCCCCCGCGCCCCGCGAGGCCGATCAGAGCCCGGTGGGGCGGCGCGGGTCAGTCGGTGCCGGAGTCGAACGCGGATGCCTCGTTCGCGGCATCCGTCGCCTCGGCCAGCTCTTCCTGCGCGGCGCTGAACCCCTCGGCGTGCTCGGTGATCTCGCCCGCCTCGCCCTGGGTGAGGTGGCCGACGAGCTCGCCGGTGGTGCCGCCGATGATCCCGGCCGCCGCGTAGTGCTCGAGGCGCACGCGCGAGTCCGCGATGTCGAGGTTGCGCATCGTGAGCTGGCCGATGCGGTCGGTCGGACCGAAGGCGGCGTCGCCGACGCGCTCCATCGACAGCTTGTCGGGGTGGTACGACAGCCGCGGGGCGCTGGTGTCGAGGATCGTGTAGTCCTCGCCGCGGCGGAGGCGCAGCGTCACCGTGCCGGTGATCGTCGAGCCGACCCACTTCTGGATCGACTCGCGCAGCATGAGCGACTGCGGCTCGAGCCAGCGGCCCTCGTACATCAGGCGGCCGAGGCGGCGGCCCTGCTCGTGGTACGTCGCGAGGGTGTCCTCGTTCAGGATGCCGTTGACCAGGCGTTCGTACGCGATGAACAGCAGCGCCATGCCCGGCGCCTCGTAGATGCCGCGCGACTTCGCCTCGATGATGCGGTTCTCGATCTGGTCGCTCATGCCGAGGCCGTGGCGTCCGCCGATGCGGTTGGCCTCGAACACCAGCGCGACCGGGTCGGAGAACTCGACGCCGTTCAGCGCGACCGGGCGGCCCGCCTCGAAGGAGACCGCCACGTCTTCCGTCTCGATCTCCACCGCCGGGTCCCAGAACCGCACACCCATAATGGGCTCGACGGTCTCGAGCGAGACGTTCAGGTGCTCGAGGGTCTTCGCCTCGTGAGTGGCCCCCCAGATGTTCGCGTCGGTCGAGTACGCCTTCTCGGCCGAGTCGCGGTAGGGGAAGCCGTGCTCGACGAGCCACTCGCTCATCTCCTGGCGCCCGCCGAGCTCCGTGACGAAGTCGGCGTCGAGCCACGGCTTGTAGATGCGCAGGGCCGGGTTGGCCAGCAGCCCGTAGCGGTAGAACCGCTCGATGTCGTTGCCCTTGTAGGTGGAGCCGTCGCCCCAGATGTCGACGCCGTCCTCCTTCATGGCGCGCACGAGCAGCGTGCCGGTGACCGCCCGGCCGATCGGCGTCGTGTTGAAGTAGGTGCGGCCGCCCGAGCGGATGTGGAACGCGCCGCACGCCAACGCGCCCAGGCCCTCCTCGACGAGGGCGGGCTTGCAGTCGACCAGACGCGAGACCTCGGCGCCGTATTCAAGGGCGCGGTTCGGGATCGCGTCGATGTCGTCTTCGTCGGGCTGACCGAGGTCGCCCGTGTAGGTGCAGGGGATCGCACCCTTGTCGCGCATCCACGCGACCGCGACGGAGGTGTCAAGGCCCCCTGAGAAGGCGATGCCGACGCGCTCGCCGACGGGCAGGGACTGAAGGACCTTCGACATGGTCCCCAAGTCTAGTTTGGGCGGGGCACGCCGCGCGGGCGGCCCCCCACCACGGCGATGACGGATGCCGCGGCCCCCGGCATCCGTCACTCCCGAGCATCCATGCGGCCACGTGACAATTTTCACAATGGTCACACGCAAGGGCTGGAATTTGCCGCTGATCGGCCCCTAGGCTGGCGAAGTCACTGCACTCAGGGGGTTGAGGGTTATGAAGCGGCGTCGGCGTCTTCTGGCAGGTATCACGGCGTTGACACTGGCGGCCGCATCCGTCTTCGTCGGGGTCGCGTCTCCGGCGTTCGCGGTCGCCGCGTTCGCGATCCAGAAGACCGCGGTGGAACCGGGGCCGTTCGGTCCTGGCGACACGGTGACCTACCAGATCACGGTCAACTGCTCGTCGACCAACGAGGCAGGCTGCTTCGACACCGTCGTGAACGATGCGCTGCCCGAACCCCTGATCTTCAACACCGATCCCGCGGTCGACCCGGTGACGGTCCAGATCGACCCGCCCGCCGGCCAGCCGGCCGGCACCTACGACCTGAAGGTCGACACCGCCGCCAACAGCTTCACCGTCGCACCCGGACTCGACCTCGCGGCCGACCCGGTGCTCTGGCCGGCCGGCTACGGCATGACCATCACGGTCAACGCCATGGTCGACCCGAGCGCTCCGGGTACGTACGACGGCCAGACCATCACGAACACCGCCACCGCAACGGGCACCAATGCGCCTGAAGCGTCCGCCTCCGACGGCATCGTGCTCGACATCGAGACCACGCTGCTGGCGAGCATCGCGAAGGATGTCACCCCCACCAGCACGATCCCCGCGGTGCCCGGCCAGGCCGTCGACTGGACTGTCACCCCGGGCAATGCGTCGAATCAGAACGTCGACACGATCGTCATGCAGGATCCGGTGAATCCGCCCACCGCGGACGGCTACCTCGACGTCGCCGGCGTCGACATCACCGCCCCACCGGGCACGACGGGCACGACGACCGAGTACTACGTCGACGGTGGCTGGACGACGACCGAGCCCGACCCGCTGTCGGATGCCGGCGGCGTGCGCGTGACCTTCACCGGCACGTTCGCGCCCGGGGCAACGGGCGAGGTCATCGTGCACACCGTGACCAACGACACCGTCACCACGATCGCCGACCAGACCGAGGTGACCGTCACGAACGACGCCTCCTCCACCGTGACCGAGGACGGCACCGCCAGCCCACCGGTCACCGATGACGCGAGCGTCACGATCGCGCAGCGGAATCCCGACGTCAGCATCGAGAAGTCCTTCGCCGACAACACGCTGGTGAGCGGCCAGAGCACGACGGCGAACATCACCGCCACCGTCGGCGAGCAGAACGTGCAGACCCTGACGGTCACCGAGCCTTCCACGGACGCCGCAACGTTCTCCGAGCAAGGGCTGAGCTTCGACGGCTTCACCGGCGATGTCGAGTGGCCGGTCGCCGCGACCGAGGCGGAGATCACCTACACGTACAGCGACTGCGCCGACAGCTCCGCGTCGACCACCACCGTCGGCACCCTCCCGGCCGCCACCGCCGGCTGCACCGTCGAGGGCTTCACGGTGGTCTACTCGGCAGACGGTGACGACATCGTCTCGGGCGCGTACGCCACGATCCCGATGAACGTCACGGCTCTGCCGACCGACACGACGGTGTCGAGCACGAATGCCGTCGACACCATCGTCGAGAACGCGAACGGTCAGGAGGGCACCGACGACGCCGAGGCACCGTTCACCATCGAGCCTCAGACGCTCGACACCACGGTGACCAAGTCGATCAGCCCCGAGACGGTCTGGGGCGTGCCGGGCACGGACGCCGACATCACGCTCACCGGCAACGTGACACCCGAGTCGACGGTCGGCTCCGAGAAGCTCGTCATCTCCGATCCCGAATCAGCCGAGCAGGGCTCGGAGTTCTGGGACAACTTCACCGCCACCGAGATCGACAACACCGACATCCCGGCGTGCACCACGCTGACGCTCCGGTATTGGGACGCGCCGGACGGCCCGTGGACGGACCTCCCCGGTGCGACCGAGGTTCCCGGGCCCCAGGCGCTCTGGTCGTACCAGATCCCCGCCGACCTCCAGGGCGATATCGGCGGCATCCAGTTCGAGTACCTGCCGATGGATGCGGACGGATGCCCCGAACTGCTGCCGCCCGGATTCACCGTGGTCACACACATCGAGGTCGAGGTGACCGAGCCGCACGACGCACCGGTGACCTTCACCAACACGGCCCAGTCGCTCGTCGACAACCCCGATGCGGGCGGCGAGCACACCGACAGCGCGTCGGACGACATCAACCTGCTGCCGATCGACGGCGGGACCGGCCCCGACTTCCTCGACAAGGAGTGGACGCCCGAGGACGACGTGGCCGCGCTGTCGGGCGGCACGCGGACCGCGCGCCTGTGGTGGTCGACCGACGGCCTGAACATCACCGAGATGACGCTGACGGACATCTCCGAGACCGCGGATCCGGAGGACACTGTCGCGTCGGTCTACGACGCTTTCGACCTGGTCGCGATCGACCCGATCACCCCGGCCATCGACCCGCTGATCGTGAACGACGTCGTGACAGAGGTCTCGCTCTACCTCGACGGCACCGGCTGGACCGACATCACCACCCAGGCCTGCGCGAGCGGCTGCGATGGCCAGTTCGGCGGCTATCAGCTCACCACCGAGCAGGCGGCGGCAGCGCTCGCCGTGCGGGTGGTGCTCACGGAGAAGACCGCCGGCGCCGGCGTCGGCACGTCGTACGACCGCCGACCGTTCGACCTCGACTTCCGCGTGCGCGACACGCTGCGCAGCGATCCGGCGCAATGGGTGCTGGGCGACCTGCACAGTTACGGGTACAACACCGGCGAAGCCGGCCTCGTCGACAACACCGCGAGTGCGCACGGGGTCAACGAGACGACGGGCGTGGACAGCGTGGACGTCGACGGCGACACGATCCTCATCGTCGACGAGCCGATCAATGCGACGCTGACGAAGGACTTCGATCAGACCCAGCTCGGTCTGCCGGACCCCGCGCTCAACGTGGACCCCGCCGAGTACCCGCTCATCAGCGGCACCCTCGTGGCGACGAACACGTCGGAGGCGCGGGTGACCGGCATGGTGATCACCGACCCGGCTGCCACCCAACCCGATCCGACCGTCTTCGACACGCTCAACCTCTACGACATCGACGCGATCCAGCTGCCGCCGGGCATCACCGACGCCGAGACCACCGTCACGCTCGACCGCAGCGGCACGCCGACGGACTATTCGTACGCCGATGCGCTCGCCCTCGACGCCGGCGACCTCGCCGACGTGACCGGGATCACCGTGGCCTTCCGCGACGACGACGGAGCAGCGGTCATTCCGCAGGGCGGATCCGGTCGCGTCACCCTGACCTGGCAGCTGCGCGAAGTGCTGCGGTCGGATCCGAGCACGCTCGTGACGGTCACACCCTCGGGCGCGAGCATCGCGAACGTCGCGAGCGTCCAGCTCGAGACGCCCGTGCTCGACGACTGCGCCGACAACCAGTGCGGCACCGGCTACGCCGAAGACGCCGACGAGTTCGCGATCGTCCCGGCCGGCTACTCGATCACCACGACCAAGTCGATCACGCCCGCGTCGATCTACGAGGATCAGTCGAAGAGCTACGTCACGCAGCTGGGCGGACGGCCGAACGGCACGGCGCGCACCACCTTCTTCAGCCTCACCGACACAACACCGACGTTCTGGAACACGATGGACTACCTCGGCGCGCAGATCACCGTGCCGGCACCGGTCAACCAGGTCGCCATGGACGTGCTCGTCGACGACGACGCCGGGTCCGACATCGTCTACACCGAGGCGGGCGGCACGTTGACCGCGACCTGCAACGGCGTTCCCCTCGCGGCCGACTCACCATGTTGGGTCGACGGCGAGTGGACGGATGCCGAACCCGGCGACATCGTCAGCTTCGACCTCCCCACCGGCGTGACCGACGAGGGCACCGTCGTAGGCGTGCGGTTCCGCGCCCAGGAGGTCGATGACGCGGGCACGGTCTTGCAATGGGAGCGGCCGTTCAACCCGCAGCTGACGTTCTCGGTCACGACGGAGCGCCGCGACTTCCTGCGCAGCGACCCGACCGTGCTCGTCTCGACGACCCGGCCCGACCTGCAGCCGAACCCCGGCGAGACCGAGCTCGGCGTCATCAGTGACGACGTGCAGTCCTTCAGCACGGCGCAGTTCGGCACACAGACCTTCACCCAGACAGGCGCGGCGGCCGACAGCACGATCGTGCAGCACCGCCCGAATTCGGTGAGGGTCACCAAGACGCGCGGCTCGTCGGCGCTCATCAGCCAGAACGGCACCATCCCGTACATCATCAGGGCGGTCAACACCGGGCAATGGAACATGACCGGGTTCACGATCGTGGACCAGGTCGCGACCGACGCCCAGGGCTCGCTCCTCATCGAGCCGGATCCGACCGCCTACAGGTTCGCGCTGACCGGCACCGGTGCGCCCAGCGGGAACCCGGGGTTCACGGCATCCCTCGACGAGACGACCGGGCTGCTCACGATCACGCCCCCGGCCGGCTTCGTGTTCAACGCCGGCTGGACGCTCACGGTCAATGCACCGCTGCGGTTCCGCGACGACGTGACCCCCGACACGGTCGTGACGAACGTGGCGACGGTGTCGTCCGACCGGCTGTTCGAGACGTGTGAGAGCACGACGGTCGTCGATGGCAGGGACCTCACGCCCAAGCCGGTCGAGAACACTCCGCCGGGAGTGGCCGAGTGCTCGGCCGATACCTCGATCTCGCCGATCGCGATCGCGACGATCGCCGCGAAGAAGTACGTCAAGGGCGACGACGCGGGCGACCCTGCGGTGCCCGGCGACGACGATCTCGGCGTGCTGAACGTCGACGGCGATGCGGCCGCGTGCGACGCGAGCGTCCCCGGCGTCACGAACGACGGCTTCTACTCCTACCCGTGCGCTCCGGTCACCAGGCCCGGCGGACGCGAGACGTGGCGGCTGGACTTCACGAACACAGGCAACACGAGCGCCCGTGTCGTCGCCGCGCTCGATGTGCTGCCCTCGGTCGGTGATGAGGGCGTCATCGTGCCGGGCGCCCGCGACTCGCAGTTCCCGGTGACCCTGGCGGGCGACGTCTTCGCGAACTTCGGCGAGCTGGCCGACAGTGCGAACGCCATGGGTGCGGTGCTCATCTCACCGGTGGAGCTGAGTCAGGAGTGCAACACCAACGCGATCAAGGTCTACACCGAAGACGCGGCGCCGCTGCCCGGATGCGATTTCGGGTGGGTTCCGGTGAGCCCCATCACGCCTGTCGGCACGCTCAACGCCACCCGCAGCATGCTGCTGGTGCTCGAATACCAGAACCCGGGGCAGGTCTCTCCGGCACCCGGCCTGCGCCCCGGCGAGACGCTTCGCCTGATCTTCGACACGCAGACGCCGTTCGAGCTGCCCGCCGCCTCGGCGGTGCCGTCGGGCCTTCCCGTCGCATACAACTCGTTCGCGACGGCATCCCGCTCGAACCCGACCGTGACCCAGCCTGAACGGCCCTCGCTCGTCGTCGAGCCGCAGAAGGTGGGCGTCGCGGCGGCGACCGGTCAGCTGCTGCTGTCGAAGGTCGTCGAGGCACCCGAGTTCGCCACCGACATCGAGCTGCCCGACAGCTATCCGCTGCTCGTGAGCTGCACCTCGGGGGGCTTGCCGGTGACGCTGCTGCACGCCGACGGCACCGACGCCAGCAGGCCGTCGGTGGACGCCGACGGCACCGTGCTCGCCTACAACAGCATCACCGGACCGGTGAACCTGCCGCTGTTCTCGACGTGCACGGTGACCGAGGACCCGGTGATCCCGGGCGTCACGGTAACGGTCGAGCCGGAGGACGGCGTCACCGCCGACCGCGACTGGAGCGAGGAGCCGTCGGTCTGGGACGCCTACAGCGGCGATCCCGAGCAGTCCTCGATCGAGGTCACGAACGTCTTCGCCGCCGGTGGCTTCACCGTCGAGAAGTCCGTCGACAGCGGCGACCCGGTGAACCAGGACGGTGATCCCATCGTCTACGAGCGCACCTACACGTTCCAGGCGAGCTGCATCTACCTCGATCAGGAGACCATCCCCGGCGCGGACCTCGAGTTCACGCTCGCCGATGGCGAGTCCAAGACGTTCTCCGACATCCCCGCGGGTGCAGAGTGCACCGTGACCGAGACGGATGCCGCAGGGGCGGCGAGCACGAACATCACGATCACCGAGGCCGGCGGGGAGCCGGTCACCGTGGATGAGGCATCCTTCACGATCCTCCCGTACGCGGACGAGACGAGCACCGCCCTCACCGCTGTCGCGTTCGAGAACGTCTACACGACCGGGCCGGTCGAGGTCACCAAGGTGATCGTGGACCCGGGCGGCTGGGGTACCGCGGAGTTCACGGTGGAGATGTCGTGCACACTGGATGGCGTCACACCGAACCCGGTGTTCGAGGACTCCACGACGCTCGATGCCGACAACACCACGTGGCTCGTCGAAGACCTGCCGACCGGCGCCGAATGCACCGTGACCGAGACCGAGAACGGCGGCGCGAACGATTCGACCGACAGCGTCACGGTGACCGTCGGCGACGACCCGACGGCGCCCGTCGAGGCCGCGATCACGAACACGTTCACGATCGGCTCACTCGAGGTGCAGAAGGAGCTCGACGGCGCACCCGCGAACGGCCTCGACCCGGCGACCACCGACGTGTACACGGTGAGCCTCGCGTGCACCCGCGTCGTGAACGGGGAGACGGTCGACGTCGCCATCCCCGGCGGTGCGACGCGGACGATCACCGGCGCAGGCACCGCGCTCTATGAGGGGCTTCCGACCGGCGCCGAGTGCTCGGTCACCGAGACGGATGCCGGCTACGCCACCGGCACACCTGTGATCAGCCCTGATCCGGTGACCGTCGGCGACGGCACCACGCCGGTCGTCGTCTCGGTGACCAACGTGTTCGAGAACGGTTCGGTGTCGGTCGCCAAGTCGGTGGACGCCCCCGATGGCTTCCCGGTGCCCGAGGAGTTCACGGCCACCGTGTCGTGCACCTGGCAGGGCGCCGAGGTTCCGCTCGCCGATGAGGGGGTCGTGACGATCGTGCCCGGCGAGGACCCGGTCGAGATCCCGGACGTTCCGGTCGGCTCGGTCTGCACGGTCGCGGAGGAGGACGCCGGCCAGACCGGCACGACCATCTCGCCGGAGTCGATCACCGTGACCGGCGCCGATGAGACCTTCGCGTTCGACGTCGAGAACACGTACGAATGGGCGTCGCTCGAGGTCGGCAAGATCGTCGAGTCGGCGAGCCCGTACATCCCGACGCAGTTCGGCTTCCACGTCGTGTGCACGTTCGAGGGCGAGACGGTGGTGGACGAGACGTTCGCCCTCGACGCGAACGAGACCGAGACGATCGCCGAGATCCCCGCGCGCTCCGAGTGCACGGTGACCGAGACCGACGACCGCCAGGCGGACGGCACGATCACCGAGGCCGATGTGCCGGGCGTCGAGGGCGATCTCGCGCCCGTGATCGACCAGGAGACGCGCACGGTCGTGATCCCGGAGCTGCAGCCCGACAGCACAGCGGTGGTCAACACCGTGACGTACACCAACCTGTACGACGCCACAGCCCTGCTCCTCGTGAAGGAGTTCGAGGGTGCCGGCGCCGACCAGTTCGGCCTCGACCAGACGTTCACGTTCACCGCCACCTGCACATTCGCCGGTGAGACCGTGCTCGACACCCAGGTCGAGCTGAACGCCGAGAACGGGTGGACCACGGCGGTTCAGGAGGTCATCCCGGGCTCGGAGTGCTCCGTCGTCGAGGACGATCTGAAGGGCGCCGACGCGGTTGTCATCGAACCCAACGACGGCGAGAACACGTCGGTCGGAACCGGCACCGTGCCGGTCACCGGCGGCCTCGTCACGGTTACCGCGACGAACTGGTACCTCACCGGCTCGCTCGAGGTGACGAAGACGCTCGCGGGCGACGGCGCCGAGAAGTTCGGCACCGCGGCTTACGAGCTGCGCCTGGCGTGCCTTCGCGACGGCGAGATCGTCGACATCCCCGATGGCGGCATCCGCATCGTGAGCGCCGACTCGCCGACGGCCCTGTGGGAGAACCTCCCCACCGGGTCCGAGTGCCGCCTCGTCGAGGTGGATGCCGGTGGCGCGAACTCGACGGAGATCCTGGACGCCGACGGAAACGTGGTGGCGGGCGACGGCGAGGGCTACACCTTCACCGTCGAGACCGACCCGGCGATCCTGAGCGTCGACGACCAGCCGCAGCCCGATCTGCAGGTGCGCAACACCTTCAACCTCGCGCAGGTGTCGGTCTCGAAGACCGTCGACAACGGCGGCGCCGTCGACCAGAACGGCGAGCCGATCGCGTACGGCCCGTTCGAGGTGGAGCTCGCCTGCATCTGGGATGAGCAGCGGGTCACGGCGGCCGAGCCCATGACGCAGCAGATCGCCGACGGCGAGACGGTCACGTGGACCGAGCTGCCCGAGGGCGCCGACTGCACCGTCACCGAGACCGACACGGCGGGGGCCGAGTCCACGACGATCGTGGTGACCGAGGGCGGCGAGGCCGGAGACCCGCAGTCCGCGACGGTCACCGAACTGGCACCCCTTCCGAATACGGATGCCGCGGATCAGACCTCGGTCGCGATCGCCAACGCGTTCGGGGTCACGGCACTCAGCATCTCGAAGATCCTGGACGGCACCGGCGCCACATCGGTCAACCGCACGTTCCCGGTGGACGTACGGTGCGTGCTCGTGGACCCGTCGCACCCCGAGCCGGGACTCGTGGTGCTCGACGCCTCCTACGACATCGGCGGCCCGAACCGGCTCACCGCCGAGATCGAGAATCTGCCGGCCGGCAGCGAGTGCACGGTCACCGAGACCGACACGGGGGACGCCGCCCAGACGACGATGACGGTGGACGGCGAGGAGCAGCCCGGAGCGTCCGGCACCGTGTCCCTCGCGTCGGGGACCGTGACGATCGCGTTCACGAACACGTTCATCGCTCCGCTGCCTCCCACCGGCCTCGAGGGACGCGCCGTCGTGATCGCGCTGTCGGTCGGGTTCGCCATCCTTGCGGGCGGTGTCGTCCTGGTGCTGGCGGCGATGCGTCGGCGTCGGCTGAGCTGAACCGTCGGAAAGGCGGGGCCGGCTGCTCCGGCCCCGCCTCTCCTGTCGTCGGCGGACGGCGTTCCTGCCACCCGAACCGGCCGACCCGACCGCGCGCTCAGATCGGCAGCGCCCCCCGTGCCGCCGGCGCTCCGTGGCGCACCGCGCGGCGCTCGCGGTAGCGGCCGATCACGATGATCGCGACGCCGATGGCGAGGAAGCCCGCCAGGATCGCCCCGATGTAGATGAGCGCCGACGAGTAGCCGCCGTCGCCGTGCGGGTCGAGGAACGGGTAGGGGTACCACCACGCCGTGGTGCCGTCCGGATTCCCGACGCGCTCGCCACGGACCATCGTGTACGTCGTCCAGCCGAGCGGGTAGCCCACCAGCACGGCGAGCGACCACCACGGCAGTCCGCGCCGGTGCGGTGCCAGCAGCAGATCGAGCAGGAAGTAGATCGGCAGTACGACGTGCAGCACCTCTGCCGCGTAGCCGTCCATCATCGCGATGCCGACCGAGTCGCCGAGGGCGACCGGTGCCGGCAGTCCTCGGAGCAGCGCGTTGTAGACGAGGCCGAGCAGCAGCACCGGTCCCGTCACGGCCGCGAGGGCGAGGGCGATGCCCAGCGGCTCGCGCCCCGTGCCCGGGTGCCGCATCCCCCATGATGCGGCGACGAGCAGCGTGACGATGCCGAGCAGCGTCGACACGATCGTGAACAGACTGAAGTAGTTCGCCAGCACGTCGCCGAGGCCCTGCCCCTGGCGCGCCGCGCGATCCACGTTGACGATGAATCCGGCGACGACACCGGAGAACCCGGTGATCGCCGCGGCGATTCGAAACCATGACCAGTACATGTCTCCCCCTTGTCGACACCACGCGGATGCGTGTCGTCTTGCCCGAGCACAGATGTACTCCTGCCGATACGGGAGGACCGGAAACATCTGTGAGGGTGGGGTGCGGAAAGCGCGCGCCGATACGGCACCGTTGTACAGAAGCCACAACGTGTCCGCCGTTCGGGGGACAGAAGTTACAAACGCCCGTGACGGGCCAGTTTGCGTCAGTCCGATGGCGTGGATGTCACGGCCACGCGGGCGCCGGCATCCGTCCCCGCATCGGCATCCGCTGCACCGGAACGGCGCCCCCACCAGACGACGAAGGCGCCCACCGCGACGATCGCGAGCGCGATGCCGATGACGTAGAGGACCACGGAGGGCCAGCCGCCGGGCGCGTTCGGGTTGAGGAACGGATACGGGTACCAGAACGGGTCGCCGGAGACGGGGTTGGTGACGAGGGGTCCGCGGATCATCGTGTAGATCACCCAGACGATCGGGAAGGCCACCACCGCCCACAGGCTGCGCCAGGGCAGCGAGCGGCGCAGGGGCCCGAAGAACACGTCGGCCAACAGGAACAGCGGGCCGATCAGATGCAGCACCTCGTTCGACCAGGGGATGGGCGCGCTGCCCTGGGGCAGCTCGATGTTGCGCAGCAGCGCGTTGTAGACGATGCCCGTGATGATCATGTAGCTGCTCGCGCAGACGAGGGCCACGGCCAGCGCCGGGGGCTCGACGGCCGCTCTGCGGCCGCGAGCGAAATACCAGACCGCTGCCCACACGAGCACGATCGCCGCGATCGCGTTCGAGAGGATCGTGAAGAAGCTGAAGAAGTTCGCGACCGTCGTCGTGACGTCGCGATCGAGCTCGGTCGCGGTGCCGATCGACTTCGAGAGCTGCGCCGTGATCGCCGCCACCGTGACGGCGGCCATCGCGAGCCGCAGCACCGTCCACACCGTCGCCCATGCCCGAGTACGCGTCATGGCCACACCATAGCGATGGCCGTGCGCGGCGTCGTGGCACCGTGGGTCCCGGCGTGGCGCCGTCGCTCCCTGTCGACCGCGAGGCCCGCGACGGGGACAGCGTCGTCTAGCATTCGGGAATGACGAACGCGGCCCCGATCGATGACGTCCCGATCGGCTCTGATGGCATCCGCCTCGGGCAGTTCCTCAAGTTCGCCGGGCTCCTCGACTCGGGGGGAAACGTCAAAGAGGCCATCATCGACGGCTATGTGACCGTGAACGGCGAGGTCGATCGCCGCCGTGGGCGGCAGCTGCAGCTCGGTGACGTCGTCGGCTTTGAGGGTCGCCGGGTGCGCGTCTGCCCGTGAAAGCGTCGAAGCGAACGGCCCCCCCGATGAGGCCGCATTTGCGGCCCACGCGGCGCCCCGACGTCGTGGACAGCCTCACGACGTCGTAGGGGGTTCTGCCAGTACACGTCACGCCAGCACCTTCCCCATCTGCGAGCCGGGGAGTGGAATGGTCGAGCGGGCGCGGAGGAAGCCGCCATGACGGGCTTCGATGCGCTCGACGAGCTCGCTGGGCACAGGAAGGCAGGACACATGAGCACTCGGATGCAGCCGAAGACCCCGACGGTGAAAGGGCCCGGCGAATGGTTCACCGGCGACGTGTACTTCAACGCGTACTACGCCGGTGAGGAGCCGTCGCGCGCGCGGCTGAACCTCGTCCGCTTCACCCCCGGTGCGCACACGGCATGGCACACGCACGCCGTCGGACAGACCCTTCACGTCACGGAAGGCCGCGGATACGTGCAGAGCCGCGGCGAGGACGTCATCGAGCTGCATCCCGGCGACACCGTCTACACGCCGGCGGGGGAGTGGCACTGGCACGGTGCCACGGCCGATGACTTCATGTGCCACCTGGCGATGTGGGAGGCGCCTGCCACCGGCGAGCCCGAGACCGTCTGGGGCGACAAGCTCGCGCCCGGCGAGTACCCGCACCGCAGCGAGGAGCGCGCTTCATGACCGCCTGGACCGCTGATGAACTGCGCCGGATCGGAAACGCCACCGAGCTGCGCGTGACCTCGCAGCGCCCGGACGGGACACTGCGACCCTTCACCACCATCTGGCACGCGACCGTCGGCGACACCCTCTATATCCGCTCCGCGCACGGCCCGGAGAACGGATGGTTCCGCCGGGCGCGGCGCTCCGGCCTGGGCCGGATCAGCGCCGGCGGTATCGAGGCCGATGTCACCTTCCGCCCGGCCGAACCCGAGGTGCGGGCGAGCATCGACAGCGCGCTCCACGCGAAGTACGACAGGTACGGACCCGGCCCGGTCGGAGCGATCACCGGCGACGACGTCCTGGAGACCACCCTGGAAGTGCTGCCGCGACGCTGAGCCGAACAGGCGGGGCGCACGCCGGCACGCGGCACACCCGCCGGCACGCGGCGCGCACCCGGCACGCGGCGCGCACGCGGCGCCACGCCGCGCCCCATGGCGGGCGATCGGCGTCAGCCGAGCCTGCCGAACGTGGTGTCGATGTCGGCCATCTCCATCGCCGCGGTGGCTTCGATGAGCGCGATCAGCTCCGGGTCGGCGCCGGGAGAGAACTCCTCGGGTCGCTCGGCAGCGATCTCGATGGGCACACCCTCCGGTGCTTGCTCGGTGGCGTCGAGCTGCGTGCCGTCGTCCGAGGGCGACATGCCCTGGAAGATCCTCCCCGCCTCGGACTGGTCGCCGAGGTCGAAGGAGTACTGCTTGCTCTGCAGGCCCAGGTCGAGCAGCCGCTTCACCTCGGGGAACCGCTCCGCGTTGGTCTTGGGGATGGGAAGGGCGGTCCTCCACTTGACGCCGAGCGTCTCGAGCGCCCGGGCGTAGGCGTTCTCGTGTGCCTGGTCCCTCACGATCAGGTACGAGATCGTCGACCGGGCCGTCTTGTTGTCGGTCATCTCGTACAGGCGGCACTTCTGGAGGCGACCGGTGGATTCGAGCATGAGGTTGTAGAGCAGATCGAGAACGAGGTTCCCCGAGTTGTAGACATAGCTGCCGCTCCACGGGTTTCCGGCCGCGTCCACGGGCAGCGCGCCCTGGGCACCCACCAGATAGTGGTGGATGTTGCTGTGGTCCAGTGCGATGTTCAGGGGCGTCGCTCCCCGGGCTCCGGGGAGGTCGACCGGGTCGGCGGGCTTGCCCTGGTACGCGGGGGATCCGTCGAGCAGACGCGCGATCGTGGTGCCGATCAGCTCCACGTGACTGATCTCCTCCGTCCCGATGCCCTGGAGCAGGTCCTTGTACGGCTTCGCGTTGGCGCCGCGGAAGTTGATGCTCTGGAACAGGTACTGCATCATCGTGCGCATCTCGCCGAACTGGCCGCCCAGCCCTTCCTGCAAGGCGTTGGCGGCGGCGGGATCGGGCTCGTCCTGTTCGATGGGGTTGATCAGGTTCTGCAGGTGGAAGTACGCGGGGTCTCCTCGATGTCGGCGAATGTACGGAACACCCTCTGGCCGCACGGTCAGGGTCGGCACCGGGATGGACACGACCACACGCGACGCGTACCATCCGCCGCGGCGCGGATCCGGTGGGACTCCGCCACCCGCCGAGGGGATGTCCGCGGCGCCCCGATAGGATGGGGTGTAACCGTCCGATAACGGGGGAGTAGCCCATGCCAGGCATCGTGATCGTCGGAGTCCAGTGGGGAGACGAGGGCAAGGGCAAGGCCACCGACCTCCTCGGTGAGCGCACCGACTGGGTGGTCAAGTTCAACGGCGGCAACAACGCCGGCCACACCGTCGTGATCGGCGACGAGAAGTATGCGCTGCATCTGCTGCCCTCCGGCATCCTGTCTCCCGGCGTCAACGCGATCATCGGCAACGGCGTCGTGGTCGACCTCGAGGTCCTGTTCGCGGAGCTCGAGGCGCTGCACGCGCGCGGCGTCGACACCTCGCACCTGCGGGTCAGCGCCAACGCCCACATCATCACGCAGTATCACCGCACGCTCGACAAGGTCACCGAGCGCTTCCTCGGGAAGCGGCAGATCGGCACGACCGGCCGAGGCATCGGGCCCGCGTACGCCGACAAGATCAATCGCGTCGGCATCCGCGTGCAGGACATCTTCGACGAGAACATCCTGCGTCAGAAGGTCGAGGGCGCCCTCGACCAGAAGAATCACCTGCTGGTCAAGATCTTCAACCGCCGCGCGATCACCGTCGACGAGATCGTCGACGACCTGCTGTCGTACGCCGAGCGGCTGCGGCCGATGGTCGCCGACACCGGCCTGCTGCTGAATGACGCGCTCGACGCCGGCGATGTCGTCGTCTTCGAGGGCGGCCAGGCGACGATGCTCGACGTCGACCACGGCACCTACCCGTTCGTGACGTCATCGTCGGCGACGGCCGGCGGCGCGGCCACCGGCTCGGGTGTCGGCCCCAACCGCCTGGATCGCATCGTGGGCATCGTCAAGGCGTACACGACGCGCGTCGGGGCCGGCCCCTTCCCGACCGAGCTCTTCGACGAGAACGGCGACTTCCTGCGCTCGCGCGGCTTCGAGTTCGGCACCACGACCGGCCGTCCGCGTCGCGTCGGCTGGTACGACGCCCCGATCACGCGGTATGCGACCCGGGTCAACGGCATCACCGATCTCGTGCTCACCAAGCTCGACATTCTCACCGGCCTGGACCAGATCCCCGTGTGCGTCGCCTACGACATCGACGGTGAGCGCTTCGACGAGATCCCGGTGAACCAGTCGGACTTCCACCACGCGAAGCCGATCCTGGAGTACTTCCCCGGATGGAAGGCCGACATCTCCCGTGCCCGCACCTTCGAGGATCTCCCCCTCGAGGCGCGGGAGTATGTGCTCGCGCTCGAGGCGATGAGCGGCACCCGCATCTCGGTGATCGGCGTCGGCGCCTCGCGCGACGCGGTCATCGTGCGCCACGACCTCGTCGACTGACGCGGCCGCGGCTGCGATGAGATTCCTGCGGGGCGGCTACACCGCCGATATGGATGGCCGCGCCGGGGGGATCGGGATGCTGCTCGCCGGCGCCCCCGACGAGACCTCGGCGGGTGGCGCACTCGCGTTCGCGGGCGATGCCGCCACCGCCGACTCGCCGTCGTGGCTCGCGCCGCACCCGGGCTCGGGGACCGGCGACCGTTCCCTGAGCCTGTCGAGGGGCGACGTCGTCTATGCGGCGCTCGAGAAGCGGCAGCAGGTGCAGGCGTTCCGGCGCACCGGCGAGACGACGTTCGTGCCGCTGGGCGCGCCGGTCGCCGCAGGCGAGGCGGTGTGTCACGTGGCGGTTGCGCCCGACGCTCGCTCTCTCATCGCGAGCTGCTGGGGCGACGGCCGCGTGATCCGGATGGAACTGGATGCCGCGGGCCGGCCCTCCGCGCCCGTCACGGCCCCTGTGGCGGTCGACCCCTACGGCCCCGACGCCGCCGACGCTCCGGCCTCGGCCGGCGACATCGACCTCGTCGCCGCAGCCCGTGCCCTGCGCGAGGCCGCGGGTGACGAGTACGCGCACCTTGTCCCCGACCACGACCGTGCCGACGAGGCGAAGGACGACACCGGCGAAGGCGAAGCCCGTCCATCGCGGGCGCACCAGGCGGTCTTCCTGCCCGGCGGCCTCATCGCGACCACCGATCTCGGCTTCGACGTCGTCCGGTTCTGGCGCGACGGCCACCACGGTCTGCGGCAGGTGCAGCAGATCGCGCTGCCGAAGGGCAGCGGCCCGCGGCACATGGTGTGGCATCCGAGCGGTCACCTCTACGTCGTCACCGAGCTCTCGTGCGAGCTGTTCGTGCTGGCACCGTCGGCCGACGGCACCTGGCGACTGGTCGGCGGCACGCCGCTCGGCGCGGGCACGCTTCCGGGTGACAACGCCGCCGAGGTGGCGCTCTCCCGTGACGGCGAGTTCGTCTACGCGGGGGTGCGCGGCAGCAACACCCTCGCGACGCTCCGTGTCCGCGGCGCGGGCGATGTGGTGGCTCCGGTCGCCCTCGTCGACGCCGGCGTCGACTGGCCGCGGCACCACGTCGTGGTCCGCGACATCCTGCTGGTCGCCGGTCAGCTGTCGGACGAGGCCGCCTCGCTCACCCTCGACCTGCGCACCGGCGTGCCCGGACGCGTGCGGCATCGCGCCGACGCGCCCTCGCCCACCTGTCTCCTGCCGATCCGCTGACGTCGGCCGGCGAGTGGACTACTGACCGCGGCATCCGTTCTCACACCATCGACACGGATGCCGCGGCCCGCGGCGCTGCCTGGAACCTCAGCCGCACGACGGCATGCGGTGCCGCGCCGGGGTGGACGGCTGTCAGACCTTGGCGTCCTGCTTCTTGAAGAAGACCTGTTTGATGATCAGCAGGATGGACGCCGTCACCGGGATCGCGACGAGCGCCCCGATGAAGCCCAGCAGCGTGCCACCGATGAGCGCACCGATGACCACGAGCGAGCCGGGGATCTCGATGGCCTTGTTCATCACCTTCGGGGTGAGCACGTAGGCCTCGATCTGGATGTAGATCAGGTAGCAGATGGCGAAGATCAACGCCGCGATCGGGCTCGTGAACAGCGCGATGACGGTGGCGACGATCCAGTACAGCACCGGTCCGATCAGCGGGATGATCGTGATCGAGAAGGCGAGCACACCCATCAGCAGCGGATACGGCAGCCCGAGCACCAAGTGCAGGAGAGTCGCGACCACGGAGTTGAAGAACGCCAGGATGACCATTCCCATGAGGTATCCGCCGACGGAGTCGGTGATCTGGTCGGTCATGGCCCGTACGCCCGGGCGGCGGCGTGCCGGCGCGAACTGCATCAGCGAGTTCTTGATCCCGGGCAGCGAGGCGACGAAGTAAAGGGTCAGGACGACGACGATCAGGCCACCCGAGATCGCGGTGGCGATGCCGGCGCCGACCTTCAGCAGACCGCCGGAGATCGCCGCGATGTTCGCCGGGTCGGTGATCCACTTCTCGGCGTCGGTCACCAGCGAGTTCAGCCCGGTGCCGAAGATGCCCTCGAGCCACTTGAAGAAGTCGGACTTCTGGAAGTTGTCGATGGTGTCGGGGATGCCCGTGACGAACTGGCCGATCTGGGCGACCAGGGTCGGCACGACGAGAAACATGAGACCGACGCCGAGGATGGCGCCGGTCAGGAAGATGATGGCGATCGCCCATCCCCGCTTGACCCCGTGCCTGCCGAGCCACTTGACCACCGGATCCAAGCCCAGGGCGGCGAACATCGCCAGTCCGATGTAGACGAGGATGGTCGAGATGTTGGTGAGTGCGATCCCGAGGAGGAGCGCGACCAATCCTCCCAGTGTCAGCAGGAGGCCGGCGGCGAAGGGGTTGTCGAGCCTCGCCCAGAAGGGCCGACCTTGCTGATTCTCGGCGAGGGCGAACGTGGCTGGATGGTCACTCACGACGATCGCGGCGGCGTCGGTGCCGACCGCGGGGTCGACGGCGAGCGGGTCGGCGGCTTCTGCGGCGCTCGCGCCGAGCGAGGACGAGGCGTCGGTCATGCGTCACACTCTAGAGCCGGGCGGCCGCCCAGACATGCAGGAGTCGCGATTTCATGCGTATCGCACGACACCCGCCGCCGTCCGGGTCCGCCGCGCCGCTCGGGTATCGTCGAGGGGCGAGGAGGACCGCCATGACCGAGGATCCCACGACGACGCTCACGCGGCTGCGGAGCAGCATCGACAACATCGACGCCGCGCTGATGTATCTGCTGGCCGAGCGTTTCAAGGCGACGAAACAGGTCGGTCATCTGAAGGCCGACCACGGCATGCCGGCCTCCGATCCCGCCCGGGAGGAGCAGCAGGTCGCTCGCCTGCGGCGCCTCGCCGAAGAGGCCGACCTCGATCCCGCCTTCGCCGAGAAGTGGTTCAACTTCGTCGTGGCCGAGGTCATCCGCCACCACACCGAGGCCGCTGACAGCCGTTGAGACCTGAATGACGGATGCCCCGGCCCGGCGTCGTACGCCGGGCCGGGGCATCCGTCATTCGAAGTCCGCGTCGATCAAGGAACCGTGCGGCGCAGCGTCAGATACGAGATCCCGCTGAGCAGCACGGCCGCCAGCAGTCCCCACACGGCGAACCCGCCCGGTCCTTGCTCGACGATCGCCGAGATCACGTCGGTCCACATCTCGAAGCGGGTGATCGCCCAGACGGCGACGACCAGCAGCAGGCCGACACCCGACCAGATGAGCGCCACCACCATGGCCCCGGACCGCTTGTAGACGGTCGCCGACCAGAATCCGAGCATGAAGATCAGCAGCGCCAGGACGAAGTAGAAGAACGCCGCCACAAGCGGGCCGTCCGCGACCACCCAGTCCAGGGCGAAGAAGTAGCCGTTGAGGCCCCAGCCGTTGGTCGCCTCCTCGATCATGCCGCCGATCGCGAAGACCGCGGCCAGCAGCACCGCGCACATCGCCGCGGCGAGCATCGTGCCGAGGAAGAACTCCCTGCGGGTCACGCTCATCGCCTGTGAGAACGGGAACGTCAGCGTCAGCGACGAGATCCCCACGAACAGCAGCACCCACAGCGGCGCCTGCGAGCCGCCGCCGTAGAACGGTCCGGGAAGGCCCGAGCTGGAGAGGATCGCGTAGATCGCGATCGACACGGCGAACGAGGCGCCGAGCACGATCAGCGGCACCCAGACGAACGTCTGCTTGTTGATCAGCTGCATGCGCACGACGTTGACGGTGCGGTTCATCGCAGGGCTCCTTCGTCGAGGGCGGATGCCGCGTCGCCGCGTTCGTTCGCGTGCGCCGTGGTCGTGCGCACGATGAGCTGCTGGAGCGACACGGGTGCGACGTCCAGGCCGGCCGCCCCGAGGCGTTCGCGGTCGGCGAGTGAAAGCGCGCCGAGCACGGTGACGGATGCCACGTTGCCGAGGCGCTCGCGGTGGATGACCTGGCGACCGGCGACGAAAGCGTCGACGGCGGAGGCATCACCGACGATGTTCGCCGCGCGGTCGCGGACGGAGTCGGTCGCCTCGTCCATGATGATGCGGCCGCGGTCGATCACGAGCACGCGCTCGATGAGGTTCGACACCTCGTCGATCAGGTGGCTCGAGAGGATCACCGTGCGCGGGTGCTCGGTGTAGTCCTCCAGCAGCCGGTCGTAGAAGATCTGCCGGGCGACGGCGTCGAGGCCCAGATACGGCTCGTCGAAGAACGTGATCTCCGCGCGGGCGGCCAGGCCGATGATCACGCCGACGGCCGAGAGCTGCCCGCGCGACATCTTCTTGATCCGCGTCTTCGACGGCAGCTGGAAGTCCTCGATCAGCCGCTGGGCGAGGTCCTCGTCCCAGTTCGGGAAGAACAGCCGTGCGGTGGCGAAGGCGTGCTTCGCCAGCGCGTCGTCGGGATACTTCTGGCTCTCCCGGACGAAGCACATCCGGCTGAGCACACGGGCGTTCTCGTACGGCTGCTCACCGAAGATGCGCACTTCGCCGCTGGTGGCGAAGTTCTGCGCGGTGAGGATCGACATGACGGTCGTCTTGCCGGCACCGTTGCGGCCGAGCAGGCCGTAGATCGTGTTCTTCTCGATGGTGAAGCTCACATCGTCCACCGCGACGGTGTCGCGGTAGCGCTTGGTGAGATTCTTCACCTCGATGACGTGCGTCCCGGTCGTCATCGTGGGTTCCCTTCTGTGATGGTCGCGCCGCGCCCCAAAACGCGGTCGCGGATGAGCAGTGCGAGGTCGTCGGGCCCGAGCCCGAGCTTGCGGGCCTCGGCCAGCAGCGGATCGACGAAACGGTCGGCGAAGGCGCTCCGCCGCTCGGCGAGGAGCAGGTCGCGCGCACCGGGCGCCACGAACATCCCGATTCCGCGGCGCTTGTGCAGCACGCCCTTGTCGGTCAGCATGGCGATTCCCTTCGCGGCGGTGGCCGGATTGATCCGGTAGAAGCCCGCGAGCTCGTTCGTCGACGGCGCCCGGGCCTCCTCGGCGAGGGATCCGTCGACGATCGAGTCCTCGACGCTCTCCGCGATCTGCAGGAACAGGGCCCGGCCTTCTTCGATCACTTCGCTCCTGAGTAGGTCGGTTAGTTACTTGAGTAACTAACCACTGAAGTCCCGCCGCTGTCAAGCGGTGCGCGGCATCCCACCGTCGAGAGACGGGCGGCCCGCGTCGCCTCGGTCCGTGTTATCACGCGTGCGCGACCTACCCAAAGCACCGATGGGTGTCCAATTTGCCCGCTCGAGGGCGACCGTGAAACGGTTGATCAGGCCCCTTATGGGGCTGTTCCCGACCAGTCCGCGGTCACGGGTGACGTCCTCACGGGACGCCAGACCGGTGAGCGTATGGTCGGCGGCCGGAGCGCGGATCCGACATCCGCTGCGTGTGCGGCCGCCACCCGGGCGCAACCGCTGCAGCTTCTGCACGGAAGCTGCCGAGGTGCACACAGTGACGCTTCCTCCTGCCATCGAGGCGCAGGGCCTCTTCAAGGTCTTCGGACGAAACCCCAAGGAGGCCGTTCGCCGCCTCCGTGCCGGCGCGACCCGCGCCGACGTCGCGGACGCCGGCTCGGCCGCCGTCATCGATGCGAGCTTCACCGTCCAGCCGGGCGAGATCTTCGTCATCATGGGGCTGTCCGGCTCGGGCAAGTCCACCGTGCTGCGCATGCTCAACGGGCTGCTCCCGCCCACGGCGGGTGAGGTGCTCGTGCAGGGACAGAGCGTCACGAAGGGATCGGCGAAGGCGCTGCGCGGCATCCGCCAGCGTTCCGTCTCGATGGTGTTCCAGCACTTCGCGCTGCTGCCCCACCTCACGGTGCTCGACAATGCGGCCTACGCGCTCGAGATCCAGGGCGTCGGGCGCGACGAGCGGCGCGAGCGCGCCCGCGAGATCCTCGGCAAGGTGGGGCTCGGCGACCGCGCCGACGCGATGCCCGACGAGCTCTCGGGGGGCATGCGTCAGCGCGTGGGCCTGGCGCGGGCGCTCACCTCGGGCACCGACATCCTGCTCATGGACGAGGCCTTCTCGGCGCTCGACCCCCTCATCCGGCGCGAGATGCAGGAGCAGCTCATCGAGCTGCAGCGCGAGCTCGGCCGCACCATCGTGTTCATCACGCACGATCTCAACGAGGCGATGTTCCTCGGCGACCGCATCGCGGTCATGCGCGACGGCCGCATCGTGCAGAACGGGACGCCCGAGGAGATCCTCACCGATCCGGCGAACGACTATGTCGCGCAGTTCGTGCAGGACGTGGACCGGGCACGCGTGCTCACCGCCGGCTCGGTCATGGCTCCGCCGGCCGCCACCACTCCGGTGAGCGCCGGCGTGCGCGGAGCCCTGCGGGTCATGCGCGACCTGCAGGTCGGATCGGTGTCGGTCATCGAGAACCGCAGGTTCCTCGGCACGGTGACCGACCGTGCGGTGATCCGTGCCGTCAAGGACGGCCGCACGGACCTCCGTGCGATCGTGCACACGACGCACGCGGCGGTGCACGTCGACGACCCGCTGACCGATGTCGTCGAGCGGGCGGTGGAGCGTCCGGTGCCGGTCGCCGTCGTCGATGACGCGGGCCGCCTCGTGGGCGCGATCCCCCGGGTGACCCTGCTCGCCGCCCTCGGCAACGTGCCGCCGGTCACCCGCGAGAACCCCGTCATCGACCTGCCGGCCACGGTGCCGGCGAGCGAGATCACGCAGACGCTTGCGGCGGTCGAGCAGCCCCTGGCTGCGGCGTCGGCCTCCCGCACGGCCGCACCGGCGGTGGCCGCCCCGCCCGGTGGGCGACCCACGACCGATGCCCGCGCCACGACCGGTGCCCGCGCCACGACCGATGCCCGCACCACGACCGAGGGAGCCGCCCGATGAACGACGCTTTCCGCCTTCCGCTCGGCGACGTGGTCGAGACCGCCGTCCGCTGGACGATCGATGTGCTCGGCGGGTTCTTCGACGTCGTCGCCCTCGTCTTCAACGGCCTCTACGGGTGGCTCGACGCGTCCCTGTCGACCCCGCCGTTCTGGGTGGTGATCCTCGTGATCGCGGCCTTCGCGTACTGGTCGAAGGGTCTGATGCTCGCCGTCGGCAGCGCTGTCGGGCTCCTCGTGATCGTCGCGGTCGGGCAATGGGCGAATGCGATGGACTCGCTCGCCCTGGTGATCCTCGCCGCGGCCGTGGCGATCGCCATCGCCGTGCCCCTCGGCATCTGGGCTGCACGGAACGACCGCGTCTCGGCGACGCTGCGCCCCGTCCTCGACTTCCTGCAGACGATGCCCGCGTTCGTCTACCTCATCCCGGCGATGCTGATCTTCGGTGTGGGCCCCGTGCCCGGCATGGTCGCGACCATCGTGTTCGCCCTGGCTCCCGGCGTGCGCCTGACGGAGCTCGGCATCCGCGGCGTCGACCCCGAGATCGTCGAGGCCGGGCACGCGTTCGGTGCGTCGCCCGGGCGCATCCTGCGCCAGATCCAGCTGCCGCTGGCCCTGCCGAGCATCATGGCGGGCGTCAACCAGGTGATCATGCTGAGCCTGTCGATGGTCGTCATCGCCGGCATGGTCGGCGCGGGCGGCCTGGGCGGCCAGGTCGTCCAGAGCCTCAGCCGCATCGACATCGGCCTGGGTGTCGAGGCGGGCCTG
This sequence comes from Microbacterium sp. ZW T2_14, assembly GCF_044987405.1. Lineage (NCBI taxonomy): Bacteria > Bacillati > Actinomycetota > Actinomycetes > Micrococcales > Microbacteriaceae > Microbacterium > Microbacterium sp. ZW T2_14. The sequence continues at coordinate 42,930 of NZ_JBJDRK010000034.1, forward strand.
TCGGTCGTGATCCTCGCGATGATCCTCGACCGTGTCACGTCCGGCTTCTCCACGGCGCGTCCGCGCACGGTCCGCCGAGCCGACGCGGTCGGGAGCGGGGCACCGGACGGGCAGACGGATGCCGCGGCCCGGGGGTCCGCCGACGCCGAAGGCCGCGCGATCGCGGCGCCGAAGGCGGGCGCGCGAGCCGTGCCCGACGACGCGCCGTCCGCGCATCCCGAGCCGGCCCACGTCTGACCCGACCCGAGAGGACTGACATGATCACGCGACGCACCATCGCCGCCGGCATCGCGCTGGCGGGAACCGCCGGACTGCTCGCCACCGGCGCCCTCGCGCAGACCGGCGCGGGTGATCCCGACAAGGGGCATCTGACCATCGCCGTCTTCAACGGCTGGGACGAGGGCATCGCCGCGTCCGAGCTGTGGAAGGCCGTGCTCGAGGAAGAGGGGTACACCGTCGACCTCGCCTACGCCGACCCCGCGGCCGCCTATACGGGCATCGCGCAGGGCGACTACGACCTGACGCTCGACACGTGGCTGCCGCTCACGCACGCCGACTACATGGACACCTACGGCGACGACCTCGTCGACCTCGGTGCCTGGAACGACGAGGCGAAGCTCACCATCGCGGTGAACGAGGACGCCCCGATCGACTCGCTGACCGAGCTCGCGGCCAACGCCGACCTGTTCGGCAACCGGCTGGTCGGCATCGAGGCCGGGTCCGGCCTGGTCACGGTCACGCAGGACGCCGTCATCCCCGGCTACGGACTCGAGGGGATGGACTTCGTGACGGCGTCCACCCCCGCCATGCTCACCGAGCTGCAGGCGGCGACCGATGCCGGACGCGACGTCGCCGTCACCCTCTGGCGCCCGCACTGGGCGTACAACGCGTTCCCGATCAAAGACCTCGAAGACCCCGACGGCCTGCTCGGCGATGCCGAGGGCATTCACACGGTCTCCTCGACGGCGTTCGCCGATGAGCATCCCGATGTCTCGCGCTGGCTCGAGGGCTTCCGGATGGACAACGAGCTGCTGTACTCCCTCGAGGACGCGATGTTCGGCGCATACGACGGCGACGACTACGGCCCCGTCGTGGCGGAGTGGATCGCCGACAACCGGGACTGGGTCGACGGCCTCACCCGCTGACCGCGATGCCTCGCGCGACGCCGCAGGCGAAATAGGGTGTGGGCATGGCGGTGGCGTTCGTGCTCGGCGGCGGGGGCGTCCGCGGCGCCGTCGAGATCGGCATGCTGCGGGCGCTCCTGGAGTCCGGCATCCGTCCCGATCTCGTCGTGGGCACCTCGATCGGCGCCATCAACGGCGCTCTCGTGGCGAGCGACCCGACGCCCGCCGTGATCGATCTCCTGCTCGACGCGTGGACCTCGCCCGAGGCGAACGCGGTCTACGGCGACTCGCTCTTCGCGCAGTTCACCCGGCTCGTCAGGACGAAGACGCATCTGAACTCTCCGGCCCCGCTGCGTCACCTGCTCGAGCGGTCGCTCGGCGCCGACACCCGGTTCGAAGACCTCCCGGTGCGCCTGCGGGTGGTGGCCGCGAGCATCGAGCGCGCCGCCGAGCACGTGTTCGAGTCGGGTCCGCTGATCGACGCCATCCTCGCGTCGGCGTCCGTGCCAGGACTCCTGCCCCCGACGCGCATCGGCGACGAGCACTTCATCGACGGCGGCATCGTGAACTCCATCCCGATCGCTCAGGCGCTGGAAGCCGGAGCCGACACGTTGTTCGTCCTGCAGGTCGGCCGCATCGAGACGCCGCTCGTGGCGCCCCAGTCGGCCGTGGACACCGCGCGCGTCGCCTTCGAGATCGCCCGCCGGCACCGGTACGCGCGCGACGTGGCGACGCTTCCGGCGGGGGTGGCGCTCCACGTGCTGCCCACCGGCGGTGGGCTCGACGACGATGACGACACGCTGATGTCGTACCGCCGCATGGACACCGTCCACCGGCGCATCGACGCCGCCTATGACGCCAGCCGGTCGTTCCTCGCCGAGCGGGGCTTCGGCGAGCGGCTCCCGGCCGGGGACGCGGGCCGCAGCGACGCCGACCAAGCTGACGGAATGCGCGGTGCGGACGCCGCCGAGGAGGTTGAGGAGTGATGGGCGTGCCACCCACGTGGGTCCGCCGCATCGTGCTCGCCCCTCTCGTGATCGTCGCCGCCGTCGTCATGCTGGCGCTCACGCCGGTGTGGCTCATCCTCGCGCTGGCCCTCACGTCGCTGGTGCCCGGGCGGTTCCGGCTGCCCCGGGTGCTCTGGCTCGTGACCGTCTATCTGCTCTGGGACGCGATGCTCGTCGTGGCGATGTTCGCGCTGTGGATCGCGTCCGGCTTCGGCTACGCTCTCCGGCGCCCGGGCTTCGTGGCCGCCCACTACCGTCTCGGCGGCTGGGCGCTGCGGCTGCTGTTCTGGATCTTCGGCGGCGTACTGCGGCTCACCATCACCACGACGGGTTCCGACGTCGGCGAGTCCGCGGCCGACCGGGCGGCGTTCGACCGGCTGTTCGCCCCGGGCACGCCGCTGGTCGTCGCCAGTCGCCACGGCGGGCCGGGCGACTCGTTCATCCTGATCCACACGCTGCTGAACGAGGCCGCCCGCCAGCCGCGCATCGTGCTGAAGTACACGCTGCAGTGGGATCCGTCGATCGACATCCTGCTGCACCGCGTGCCGTCGCGCTTCATCGTTCCGTCGGGCTTCGGCCGTGCGCAGAGCGGCGGGGGACTGCGCGTGGAGGAGGCGCTCGCGGACCTCGCCACGGGGCTCGGCCCCGACGACGCGTTCGTCATCTTCCCCGAAGGCGGCAACGTCAGCGCGGCTCGACGTCTCTCGCGGATCCAGCGGCTGCGCGACGCCGGACGCGAGGCGATGGCCGAACGGGCCGAGGCGCTGCAGCACGTCATGGCGCCGCAGCCGGGCGGCATGCACGCCGCGCTGGACGCGGCGCCGGACGCGGACGTGGTGTTCATCGCGCACACCGGGCTCGACCGTCTCGTGACCCTGCGCGACATCTGGCGCGAGCTCCCGATGGACAAGGGCATCACCATGCGCGCCTGGCGCGTACCCCGCGCGGACGTGCCCGAAGACCTGGATGACCGCGCTGCGTGGCTGTTCGACTGGTTCGCCCGCATCGACGCCTGGATCGAGGCGCAGCCCGAGGTCAACGCCTGACTTCGCCCCTAGTACCAGCGGTGCTCAGCGAGTCAGTGATGGGGCTTGGGGTGCGTCACCCGCCCGGGCGCATCGCCGGTGCCGCGCGACGGGATCGGCCACGGCGCGGCCGCCGGTGGGGTCGTGCTCGGGCGCTTCGGCGCCGGCAGCGGTTCGGCGACGGGCTGGGGCGATGCTGCGGGCGGTGCGGCAGCCGGGGAAACCGGAGCCGCCGGGGCGGCTGCCGGGGCTGCCGTCGCGGCGGCCGGAGGCGAGGCCTCCCCGGCGGAGGCGGTCGGGCCGAGTTCGAGCATCACCTTGTTCTCGAGCACCTCGATCGCCTCGTCGGAGATCGAGATGAGGCCGTCGAGCTCTTCGCGGACGCGCCGGTAGGCGAGCTGGCGCTCCGCCGGCGTGGCGGCCTCGTCGATGGCGACGGTCAGAAGCTTCTTCGCGGTGTCGAGCCGCTTGCGCTCGACCTCGGTGAAGCTCGAGTCCCGCAGTCGGCGCGCATCCCGTTCGGCGACGTCGAAGGCCACCTCGAAGTCGGCGACCGCATTGCGGTACTCGGTGAGCTGCTCCCGGGACAGATGGGCCTTGGCCGATGCGGGCCGCAGCCCGTCGGCGATGCGCTTGGCGCGCAGGAATCCGGCGGTGAGCGGCTGGCGGCCGTCGCTCATCGCCGGGAACGCGATGATCTTGGCCACATCGAGCTCATACTCCAACCAGCGGGCCGTGACCGCGTCGTGCGTGGCGAACAGGCGCTCGAGCTGGGTGGTCTGGGTCTCGCGTGCCGGTCGCGCGGCGCCTCGGCCGGCGGTGACCGCGTCGGTCACGCTCTGGGTGATGGAGCCGGCATCGACAGGAGGGAGGGATGCCGCGGGCACGACGTTGCCGCGCGCCGCGGCCTGGGCGGCCTTGAGCTCCGCCTTGGCGTGCATCACCTCGAGGCGCCGCCTGTGCCGGCGTCTCGCGCTCTGCTCCCATGCATTTCCGGTGGCCGCAAGAATGCCGAACGCGGGGAACGCCAGCCACCAGTAGTTGCCCAGGAACTCGAAGATCGGTTCCACCCTGTCATGCTAACGGCCTCGCCGACCGCTGTGTCGGCCTCAGGGCACCCTGCCAGCGGGCGGCTCGCTCGTGCGTGGCGGTGGGATCTTGGCGATCAGCGTCGGCAGCCGGTCGGCGAGCTCGGCGATCAGCGCCGCCGCGGCGGTCAGACCGGCGGCGGCGCTCGCCGCCGGTGAGGCGGGGCGAGCTGCTCCGGCGACTCCGGCCCGCCGCTCCGCCTCGTCGAAGGTGGACTCGAGATGGTGCACCGCTGCACGGTACTCGAGGAACTGCTGCGGTGTCGCCCGCTCCCGGAGCGTCGGCCGCTTGGCGAGCGCCTCGCGCTGCGCGCGCAGGAACGCGACGGTGGCGGGATGGCGCACATCGGTCATCTGCGGATACGCCAGCGCCCTGTCGACATCCGTCTCGTAGGCGAGCCAGCGGAGGTTGATCGCGTCGTGCGCGGCGTAGAGGCGGTCGATCGGCAGCGGGTCGTTCGCGGTCGCGGCGCGGTACTGGGCATAGCCCGCCTTCACGCGGGATCGGCTCGCCCGCAGGGCCAGCGACGCGGTCTTCTCCGCCTGCTTGGCGGCGAGCAGTTCGCGCCGCGCGTCTCCCGCCTGGAAGGCCGGGGCACCGGAACGGGATTTCGCCGTCAGCAGGTCGGCGTTCGCCGTCCGCACCCGCGCTTTCGCCGCCACGAGCTCGCGGTAGGCCAGCGATTCCTCCTGGCGCGCGGCATCCAGCTCGAGCCTTCTGGCCCGGCGGCTGCGCGTCGTCAGCCCGGCGTAGGTCGCCGCTCCGGCGCCGGCGGCGGCCGGAGCGATCCACCACCAGCCCGCGATGACAAGGAGGATCGGCTCCACCCTGCCATGGTAGCCGCGCGGTGCCGCCCCGAGCCCGGGAGTTCGCCGCAGATCTGCCGACGGCTGATCCGCGGCGGATCAGGTCAGTGAGATCCGATGTCCATCGTCCCGCCGTGACGCCGGCGGTCGGTGGCTTCGTAGATGGCATTGCCGGGGCCGTCGCCCGGGTCGCCGGGCCGTGCCTGACGGGTGTCGTACGACTCGCGCGGGGGCGAGAAGAAGTTGCGCACCCGGGTCCACAGCGACGGTTTTCGGCTCATGGCCCGAACGTACGGCATCCGCTCGCTCCAGGCCAGTGCCCGAGCGCTGTGCGGGAGTCAGCCGAAGAGGAGCGCGAAGACGGTGGCGCCGCCGCCGACGAGGATGAGGGCGACGATCGTCACCCACGCGATGATCTTGACGCGGCGCTGCCGGGTGTCGTTGTAACCGCTGTACTCGTCGTCTTCCGGCGCCATGGGTCCCATCCTAGGGTGACGCCGGGCGCACCACGTCGGCGCATCCGCGCGATCTCGGCTCGTCTGCTGAGCCGACTCCGTGCGTATGAGCCGATCGCCGAGATCGCGGCGGGCTCAGGCGGTGTGCTCGGTGACGATCGGGCCGAAGGCGTCCGGAAGGGTCGACGTCGACAGTCGGCGCAGCTCGGCGAGGGGCAGCGTGAACAGCCCCTGCACCTCGAGCGCCGGCTCGTCGCCGTCCGCAGCGCTGTCGGTCACGCCGATGCGCAGCACCGGGTAGCCGCGTCCCTCGCACAGCCCGCGGAACTTCACGTCGTCCTCACGCGGCACCGACACGATCACGCGGCCCGTCGACTCCGAGAAGAGGGCGGTCGCGGCATCCACTCCGTCCCGCTCCTGGATCTCGTTGAGCCACACCCGCGCACCGACGCCGAAGCGCATGACGGCCTCGGCGAGCGTCTGGGCGAGGCCGCCCGACGACAGGTCGTGCGCCGACGACACGAGCGACTGCTGGCCGGCCGCGTGCAGCAGCTCGGCGAGCTTCTTCTCCTGGCCGAGGTCGACCGCCGGCGGGCGACCGCCCAGGTGGCCGTGGATCGTGCCGGCCCACTGCGAGCCCGAGAGCTCGGTCGAGGTGACGCCGAGGAGGTAGATGTTCTCGCCCGCATCCTGCCATCCCGACGGGATGCGGCGTCCGACGTCGTCGATGATCCCGAGCACACCCACGACCGGGGTCGGGAAGATCGGCTGGTCGCCCGTCTGGTTGTAGAACGAGACGTTGCCGCCGGTGACGGGCACGCCGAGCTCGAGGCATCCGTCCGACAGGCCGTCCACAGCCTGCGAGAACTGCCACATGACCTCGGGGTTCTCGGGGGAGCCGAAGTTGAGGCAGTCGGTGACCGCCGTCGGCACCGCACCGCTGACGGCGACGTTGCGGTACGCCTCGGCCAGCGCGAGCTTCGCGCCCTGGTACGGGTCGAGCTGGCAGAAGCGGCCGTTGCAGTCGGTCGCGATCGCGAAGCCGAGGCCCGAGTTCTCGTCGACGCGGATCATGCCCGCGTCATCGGGGAACGACAGCGCCGTGTTGCCCATGACGTAGTAGTCGTACTGGTTGGTCACCCATGAGGTGTCGGCGAGGTTCGGGCTCGCGACGAGGCGCGTGAACTGGTCCCGGAGCGTGTCGGCGTCTGTCGGCCGGGGGAGAGCGGATGCCGAGTCCTCGCGCAGTGCGTCGATCCACGTCGGGTAGGCCACGGGGCGCTCGTAGACCGGGCCGTCGACCGCGACCGTCGACGGGTCGACGTTCACGATCTCCTCGCCGTGCCAGAAGATCTGCAGGCGTCCGTCGCCGGTGACCTCGCCGAGGACGCTCGTCTCGACATCCCACTTGCCGACCACGGCGAGGAAGGCGTCGAGCTTCTCGGGAGCGACGATCGCCATCATGCGCTCCTGGCTCTCGCTCATGAGGATCTCCTCGGGCGTGAGCGAGGGATCGCGCAGCAGCACGTTCTCGAGGTCCACGCGCATGCCCGAGCCGCCGTTCGCGGCGAGCTCCGACGTGGCGCACGAGATGCCCGCGGCGCCGAGGTCCTGGATGGCCTCGACCAGCTCGTCGCGGTACAGCTCGAGGCAGCACTCGATGAGCACCTTCTCGGCGAACGGGTCGCCGACCTGCACGGCGGGCCGCTTGGTGGGACCGCCGTCGGCGAACGTGTCGGAGGCGAGGATGGATGCCCCGCCGATGCCGTCGCCGCCGGTGCGGGCGCCGAAGAGCACGACCTTGTTGCCGGCGCCGGTGGCGTTGGCGAGCTTGAGGTCCTCGTGGCGCAGCACGCCGACCGCCAGCGCGTTCACGAGCGGGTTGCCCTGGTAGACCGCGTCGAACACGGTCTCGCCGCCGATGTTCGGCAGACCCAGGCAGTTGCCGTAGAACGAGATGCCGGAGACGACCCCGTGCACGACACGTGCGGTGTCGGGGTTTTCGATGGCGCCGAAGCGCAGCTGGTCCATGACGGCCACCGGGCGCGCGCCCATCGAGATGATGTCGCGCACGATGCCGCCCACGCCGGTCGCGGCGCCCTGGAACGGCTCGATGTAGCTCGGGTGGTTGTGGGACTCGACCTTGAAGGTCACCGCCCACCCCTCGCCGATGTCGACGACGCCGGCGTTCTGGCCCATGCCGACCATGAGCCGTTCCTTCATCTCGTCCGAGACCTTCTCGCCGAACTTGCGGAGGTAGATCTTCGAGGACTTGTAGGAGCAGTGCTCCGACCACATGACGGAGTACATCGCCAGCTCACCCGACGTGGGGCGGCGGCCCAGGATCTCGCGGATCCTGTCGTACTCATCGGGCTTGAGACCGAGCGCCGCGTACGGCTGCTCCTTCTCCGGCGTGGCGGTGGCGTTGTCGACGGTGTCGGCGACGGCGGTCGAAGAGGGGGTGGTCACGCGGCTCAGCTCCTGAAATTTCGGGGGATGCCGGACCGGTCCAGTCTAGTTCGGCCGCGGCATCCGCTCGTCTCGTGCGACGACCGCCTCGAACCAGGGGATTCCCGGCGAGACCGGGGGCGTCGCCCTGGGTCTCGGGCGGTATCCCCTGTCTCGGCACCATCGCTCCGAAGAACTGTTGACGGATGCCGCATCCCGGCGTAACGTACAACCAAATGGTTGTACGAATGGAAGTCTCCGATGATGACATCGACCGCGTGTTCCACGCGCTCGCCGCGTCGACGCGCCGCGACATCCTGCGTCGCACGATCGAGGGCGAGCTCTCGGTCTCGACGCTGGCGCGCGACTACGACATGTCATTCGCGGCGGTCCAGAAGCACGTGGCCGTGCTCGAGGCCGCCGGCCTCATCATCAAGCGCGCCGAGGGCCGCGAGCGTCTCGTCCGAGCGGATCCCACGATGATCGCCCGGGCACGGGCGCTGCTCGCCCGCTACGAGGAGCTGTGGCGATCCCGCATCGACCGGCTCGACGCTCTGCTGGCCGAACCGGCCGGCGCCCCCGCCTCACCCACCGATGACCCAGACAGCACTGACAAGACCGACACGCAAGGAGTATGAGATGCCCGTCACCGATGTCACCACCGACCCCGAAGCGCTCACCATGACGCTCACGGCGGAGTTCGCCGCCCCCGTCGACCGCGTCTGGGACGCGTTCACCGACCCACGTCAGCTCGAGCGCTTCTGGGGCCCTCCCGGCTGGCCAGCCACCTTCACGTCGTTCGACTTCACGCCCGGCGGGCGCGCCGTCTACCACCTGACGAGCCCGCGCGGCGAGAAGGCGTACGGCTCGTGGGAGTTCCTCTCCCTGGCTGAGCCGCGCTCCTTCGAGGTGATCGACGCCTTCGCCGACGAGACGGGCACGCCGAACCCGGATCTTCCCGCGTCGCGCATGGAGTTCAGCTTCACCGGCACCCCGCAGGGGACGCAGCTGCGCAACGTCACGTACTTCACCTCCGCCGAGGCGCTGGAGCAGGTCGTGGGCATGGGCATGGTCGAGGGCGCCACGATGGCCGTCAACCAGCTCGACCGGGTGCTCGAAGGACTGCGGGCCTACGCCGCGGGCAAGGGCACGCAGACCGAGATCCTCGACGACACCCACGTGCGGATCACGCGCCTCATCGAGGGTCCGATCGATCTGGTCTGGCGCGCGCACCAGGAGCCCGAGCTCCTCGAGAAGTGGATGCTCGGCCCTGACGGCTGGCGGATGTCGGTGTGCGAGGTCGATCCGTCGGTGGGCGGTCGCTACCGCTACGAGTGGGAGCCGATCGAGGGCACGGAGGGCGAGCGCTTCGGGTTCGACGGCGAGACCCTTCTGTCTGAGGCGCCGCGCCGCGCCGTCACCACGGAGCACATGACAGGCACCGACTACCCGTCGACGCTCAACGACCTCAACCTCGAGGAGGAGGACGGCGCCACGCTCATCACGCTGCTGATCGAGTACCCCGACATGCAGACGCGTGACATGGTGCTCGCCACCGGCATGACCGACGGCATGGAGACCAGCTACGCACGCCTCGAGGGCGTGCTGGCGTCGGTGTGACCGGAGAACAGGAGACGATCATGACCGAGGACACCGTCACGCGCACCGTGACCACTCACATCGTGGGCGCGGGAGAAGACGCGATCACCTACGACATCCACGGCGATCTGGCCGATGCCACCGTCGAACGCCCGGCGCTGTTCCTCTTCGCCGGACCGATGGACGCGAGCGGGCTCGCACTCCTCGCCGCGCGCATCACCGACAGGCCGGTCGTGACGTACGACCCGCGCGGTGCCGGGCGCAACCCCGTCGGCACGGCCGACATCACGCCCGAGCAGCACGCGGCCGACCTGCACCGCGTCATCGCGGCGCTCGATGTCGGCCCCGTCGACGCCTTCGGCACCAGTGGCGGGGCGGTGCACCTGCTCGCGCTCGCCGCCGCCCACCCGGAAGACGTGCGCGTCGCCGTCGCCCACGAGCCGCCGCTCGCCGAGCATCTCCCCGACCGGGACGCGGTGCTTGCGGTGATCGCCGACATGAAACGCACGTACGCCGAACAGGGCGATGGCGCCGCGATGGCGAAGTTCATCGCGTTCGTGATGTTCGACGGACCGGTCACCGACGGGTACCTCGACGGTCCCGCGCCCGATCCGGCCATGTTCGGCCTGTCGACCGAGGATGACGGCGACCGCACGAATCCCCTGATGCGCAACATGCCGGCGACCATCGCGTACCGCATCGACATCGACGCGCTGCGGGCGCGGGGCGAACGCCTCGTCCTCGCGGTCGGCGTGGAGTCGGGCGACGCCTTGGCAGCGCGCGGTGGCCGGTCGGTCGCGGCCGCCGTCGGCGTGCCGGTGACGGACTTCCCCAGCCACCATGCCGGCTTCACCGATCAGCCGGGCTACCCGGGCGATCCGGCGGGCTTCGCCGCCCGCCTTCACGAGGTTCTCGGCTGACGGGTGGGTCCGCGGGCCTCGCGGACCCACGAGATCGGCGGCGAGACGCTGCTGCCCGCGTTCGCGAGGGCGTGCTTGTCGGGGTGTGACCGGAGAAAGGGAGACGACGATGGCTACGACGTTCGATGTGGAAGTCAGCCGCGAGTTCGATGCGCCGATCGAGCGCGTCTGGGCGGCATGGACCACACCCGCCGACCTGCGCGAGTGGTGGGGACCCACGGGATTCACGTGTCCGCGCGCCGAGACCGATGTCCGCGTCGGTGGCGCGATCATCGTGACGATGCGAGCACCGGCGGAATGGGGCGGTGCCGACTATCACAACCGCTGGGACATCACCGAGCTCGAGGCGCCGACGACCCTGCGCTACATCATGCGGTTCTGCGACGAGGACGGGACGCCGATCACGCCGGCTGAGGCCGGAGTCCCCACGGCGACGACCGTAGACGGACGCCACGAGGTGAGGCTGACCGACCTCGGAGACGGGCGCACCCGGCTCGACATGGTCGAGCACGGCTACATGACGGCCGAGGCGCGCAACATGTCGCGCGGCGGCCTGGACCAGTGCCTCGACAAGATGGAGCGCCTGGTCGCTTCCGGCGACTGAAACCGAAGGGACGGATGCCGCGGCATCCGTCCCTCCTGTTTCATGCGTGTCTGCTCACGCGGTGCGGAACTTGTTCACCATGGGGCAGTCGAACGGGTCGCGGGCCGAGAGGCCGACGCGGTTCAGGTACGCGATGACGATGCCGTACGACTGGATCAGGCTCGTCTCGGTGTAGGGCACGCCGCGCGTGCGGCACTGCTCCATGACGATCTCGCGGGTCTTGGCGAGGTGCGGCCGGGCCATGCTCGGGAAGAGGTGGTGCTCGACCTGGTAGTTGAGACCGCCCATGAGCGCCGTCGCCCACCAGCCACCGCGGATGTTGCGCGAGGTGCGCACCTGCTTCGAGAAGAAGTCGAGCTTCGCGTCGGCAGCGATGATCGGCATGCCCTTGTGGTTCGGTGCGAACGACGCGCCCATGTAGACGCCGAACACGGCCAGCTGCACGCCGAGGAAGGCGAACGCCATGCCGACCGGAAGGAAGAGGAAGAGCGGCGTGAGGTAGAGCGCGAAGCGCAGCGCGATCAGCGACAGCTCGATCCAGCGGCCCTTGACCTCGCCGCGCGAGAGCAGGTGCTTGAGACCGAGGAAGTGCAGGTTCAGCCCCTCGAGCGTCAGCAGCGGGAAGAACAGCCACCCCTGCTTGCGGGTGATCAGTGCGCCGAGGCGGCTCGCCTTCGCGGCGTCCTCCTCGAGGAAGCGGATGGTGTCGACCTCGATGTCGGGATCCTTGCCGACGCGGTTCGGGTTGGCGTGGTGACGGTTGTGCTTGTTGTTCCACCAGGAGAGGCTGATGCCCACGATCCCGGAGGCGAGGATGCGCCCGAGCCGGTCGTTCGCGGGCCCGGAGGCGAGGATCTGGCGATGCGCCGCCTCATGCGCGAGGAACGACACCTGCGTGAAGATCACGCCGAGCGCGGCGGCGATCAGCAGCTGGTACCACGTGTCGCCCAGCAGGATGAAGCCGGTGATGGCGCCGCCCAAGGCGAGCACGAGTGCGCCGCCGACGAGGGCGTAGAACCACTGCGCCCGTGCGAGCAGGCCGGTCTCGCGCACGACCTGCGACACCTCGGTGTAGGCCCGCGCGACGGGCGGGAAGGTCTCGGTGCCGGCGTAGGTCTGTCGGACGGGGCCCAGACGGGCAGCCTCAGGTGCGACAGCGGTGATGGTGGCGATGATCGCACCTGCTCTGGTCGGATGCCGACCACCCTGGTCGACGCGGAGCCACAGGCGGATGCCGATCGCTAGGGCCCACACTACGCAGGTGCATATGGCCGTGGGGGAATGGGGTGGTGGATCCCCAGGATGTTGGAGGGGCATCCCCAGGCGGGGCTCTTGACAGGGTGCAGGAGAAGTCCCGGCCCTACGATGACGGGGTGGACTTCTCCTTCGCTTTCACGCCCGATCTGATCGCCGTGTTCCTGACGCTGTTCGTCCTCGAGGTGGTCCTCGGCGTCGACAACGTCATCTTCATCTCGATCCTCGCGTCCAAGCTGCCGAAGGAGCAGCAGGCGCGTGCCCGCAACCTCGGGCTCACCCTCGCGATGCTGATGCGCGTCGTCCTCGTGCTCTTCGCGGGCTGGATCATCACGCTCAAGGAGGATGTCTTCTTCATCGGCGAGATGGGCTTCTCCTGGAAGGACCTCATCCTCATCGCCGGAGGACTCTTCCTGGTCTACAAGGCCGTCACGGAGATCCACCACAAGCTCGAGGGAGCCGAGGAGGAGCATGGCGGCGGCGGTCGCAAAGCCGTGACGTTCGGCTCGGTGATCGCGCAGATCCTGGTGCTCGACCTGGTGTTCTCGCTGGACTCGGTCATCACCGCCGTCGGCATGACCACGAACCTGCTCATCATCATCACCGTCGTGGTGCTGTCGTTCGGCATCATGCTCTTCGCCTCGCGCTTCATCTTCGCCTTCGTCAACAAGCACCCGACGGTGAAGATGCTGGCGCTCTCGTTCCTCCTCCTCATCGGCGTGTTCCTCATCGCCGAGGGGTTCGGCTTCCACATCGACAAGGCGTTCATCTACGGCCCGATGGCGTTCGCGATCTTCGTCGAGGCGCTCAACCTGTGGGCCGCCGCCTCGAGGGCCAAGCGCGAGCGGCGCGCGCGCACCCCGGTTCAGCTGCGGCCGCAGTACCCCGATGTCGACGAGTCGGTGGCGGTCGCAGCGGCGCTCTCGACCGACCCGCATGCCGGTTCGGTGGGCCTGTCGTCCAAGCCGGTGGCGGGGGATGCCGCGCCCACCGCGGGCGAGGAGCGCCAGGGCCTCGGCTGACTCGGCCCGCATGCTGTGCGCGCGAGCGCGGCAGTTTCCGGCGAGCGCGCTGTCGAGCGGTGCAGCGCTCGCAGGCAACTGCAGCGCTCGCGCCGGCGGGGGATCGCCCGTGGGC